>NZ_JBBIAM010000221.1:0-7682 GCF_054185185.1 Bradyrhizobium sp. UFLA05-153 | reverse complement strand
GGGGCTCTATATCGACGTGGACTATGCCTCGCCCAAAGTTCTCTCGCCATAGTGGGACTCTCATCCGCTCCGGAAGCCCGCGCGTCGAGAATCGATGCGATGCGAATTCGGCTGCGTCCGTAGTCATGGGGACCTCCAGCCTTGATAAGACGTCGGGATTAGATGCTGCGACAAATTACGGTCGGTATCTGTGATTTGCAGTTCGTGCACTGACATATCGTTAAGCCGTGCGCATGAGTCGGCGGCTTTATCATCCGTTTCCCCGATAGAATTTGAGTTAAAAATGTCGGCTCATTGTCCATAGCCGTCCTGTTAGGCGCCTCCCGTCGAATACGCGCGGCCGGACAATTCCATTAGCGGCACCGCCGTGTATGTATAACCCAGTTGCGATAACTGTGTTAGCCAGCCTAGACCCTCTCAAAAGATCGTACTCATTTCGAAGGGGGGAAGAAATGGCACAAGTTATTAGGGTTGCATCTATTTGCAATGGCGATGGTGTCATCCACTCTAGCGTTGGCTGGCCCGTCGGAAGATGCAATTGCTGCAGTAGATCGTTGGTCAGCCGCTTATGGCACCAACGATCCAGAGACCATTGCTAAGACCTATTGTCCGGCCGCAATCCTTCTCGGAACTGTTAGTCCAGTCATCTCCGAGGGGACGCAAGCGATAGTAAAATACTTCACGCCCATAAAAGGAAGCGGCAACACGAACACGATTGAAGAGCGGCGCACAACAACAATCAACGACAGCGCCGCCGTTGTCGCCGGCTTCTACACGTTTACTCGTATAGTGGATGGCAAGCCAGTGCCGGCTCCGTCGCGCTTCACCATGCTCATCACCAAGCACGGAGATGAGCGGTGCATTGCACATCACCATTCCTCGCCTCACGTTCTTCCGAAGAACTGAGGAATTTGGTTGCGGGAACTACATTCTCGTCTCCGGCATATGGTTGTCCGGCTTCATGGGTCCTAGAGCGTCAAGCCGTCGCTATACCGGCAAACAGGTTCTTCTTGATGATCGCGTGGATGCCCCAATTGCCATCGACCACCTGCGTGACGCCGAAGTCGACTCCGATGGACATGAGCGAAATCGCCTCGTCCTCGGTCAGTCCCTTAGTGGTCATTAGGAAGCCACGCATTTTGCGAAACGCATCCCTTAGCGCGAGATCGATCGAGGATTTCTTGTAGATGTCCTGCTGCGCCGTAGGGCCGAGCTCCGCGAGATAATTGGGGAAGCTGAATCCGTGCAGAACCCATTCGTCCTGCGTCTCAAGCAGCGGGTAATTCAGCCCGGCGAGCGAACCGCTCAGTGAATTCTGCTTATGCAGGATAAGCTGGAAGGTCCCGGTCAGCGACATTTCGATGGCGGTGCCGCACAATTCAGAATCGCCTTGCGCGGCGTGCGAGTCGCCGACTGAGAGCAAGCCGCCTGGCACTGCGACCGGATAGTACAGGGTCGCGCCTTTGCCGATGCGCCAATTATCGATGTTGCCGCCGAAATAGCTCGGCGGAATAGAATCGACGACGTCGGCTTCTTTTGGCGCCAGGCCCATGACTCCGAAATGCGGTCGGATCGGGATGCGGACGTTTTTGAGGATGTTGTGGCTCTCTTGCACAATCGAATGGTCGACCGGCACGCCGGGATAGTCGATGATCTTGTGCACCACGCCATACGGATCGGTCTGAGGCACCCAGCGGAAGTTATAGACCGCGTGCGCCCAGTTTTGCTGCCCGCTGGTGTCGATTTCGTAGATCGTGCACACCTCGCGCGGCTTCGGTTCAGTGAGCAGATCATTGTAATGGAAGCCCCACCAGGCCGCCGCGTTGCTGCCGAATGACTTGCCCGGGAACGCCGGATTAGCGCAAGGCCGGGGCATTACATCCATGATGCGGACTTCAATGATATCGCCCGGCTCGGCGCCGCGAACAAAAACTGGACCGGTCAAGATATGCACGCCGAAGCCTTCGCCTGCGCCGCGTCCGAGCTGCTTACCGTCGATCGGGCCGGCCCCACGGCGATTGACGCCCTTCTTATCCTTGGTCCAAAGATAAATGCTCTCAATACCCGGATCGCCTTTGACCATACGTTCGACATCGTCGCCGGCGTGGTGGGTCACGGCCTCGATGGTGATGTAATCGCCCGAATCCAGTTCGAGCTGAGGCTTTAATAGCTTGCTGAAATAGCCCCAATGCACCGTGTCCGAGTTGGCCGGCAAGTAGTGGTAGGTCGGCTGGCCGGGCTTAGTCTGCGCCGATGCCGGAGTGGCCAGCGTGCCGCTCGCAGCCAACGCGGCCGCGCCACCGCCCGCGGCGAATGCGCTCTTAAGGAATGCGCGCCGCTCTTGGTCGAGGTCCTCGAGGAGTTTCTGTCGATGGAGCTCAAATTGCGGGCACGCTTGATCATCGCCTGCGCACATGATGGTAACTCCTCTCTGACGAATTAGCCGGGCAGGAGGTGGCTTGGTAACCCGCAGGAATTGCGGCCCGCATCAAGCCAAACTAGCCTCGCTTGGCCCACCCGCGGAATCCAACGCTCAAACTTGTTTCACCGCAAGCGATGTAATCCGACAGCCACGCTGTCCAAACGCCTGGGGCCCGGGAATCATTACGTTCTCTTGTCGCAGCTTTGGGAGCGAAGATGACCGCGCAGGAGCAGGCCCAAGCGCACTGTCAAGTCGGCAGCATGCCGCTTGCGATCGGCACCATCTCCGATTGGGCGCACAAGATCGCAGCAGGCTGAGACGTCTGCCCTTGGCGCTAATGCGAAGTCCGACGCCACTCTGAAGTGGTCTGCTTAACGGTGAACACCGGAAGAGGCCGAGAGATGTTCAAAACAACGCTCTTGACCCAAGGCGGAAATGCGATGCGCAGTACGGGCCACTCTTCGCGCGCTACGCTTTGTGCCATCTTCACAAACCGCTTATAGCGTCCCGGCAGCGTCGTTCTAACGACGCGGCCGGCCTTCGGATATTATCGGATATTACCCCAAATCCGCCCTTTTGCATCTCATAGAGGGATCTAAAATGGCAGGAATGCAATCTGGGCTTGTTATTTTGACAGTGCTGCTGCTGCTGTCAGGGTCTGTCGCCGTGGCACAGCAGGCGGGCAAGCCCTGCGCCGGCGATATCAAGACACTGTGCGCCGGCGTTCAGCCCGGCGAAGGCCGGATCAAGGCCTGCATAAAATCGCACTTGACCAATCTGTCGCCAACCTGCGAGGACCGAGTGCTCACGGGGGCGGTGACCGCAAAGGTGTGCAAGACCGATGTTACGAACCTGTGTGCCGGTATTGTGCCGGGCACCGGCGGTATCAGAGCCTGCATAAAATCGCACATGGCAGAGGTGAGCGATCCCTGCAGGGATGCGATGTCCCAGGCTGCAGCGGGCAAGAAAATCTTGGGGGGAGGGGATCTTTAGAAATCATTGTCCGCGACCCGGAGCCCTCACTACAAGGGGGACAAATTGCGTTAGGCCTGCATCAGCGAACAGAGCTACCCAAGAAACAAGATTGCTCATCCAGCGCTCGGGACGGAAAGCTTCCGACCTCGCCGTTTCGCCCCACAGTATCTCGCCCAGATGCAACGCCGCGCCGGAGGGCAGAGGTGGCAGCTTCTGCGCCAGCCGCTAATCATCAAGACGGGCCATGCGGCGCAGGCGGCGATGATCGCGTCGCATCGGCTGAGGTGCGACCGCGTTCAATCGTTACCAGTACGGCCGTGCCAGGGGTCCGGGCCCGGGTCGCGTCCCGCTGCGACCTCGGCCAGCCGGTCGAGGTAATGGGCCCAACCTTCTGCGTGGCCGGCGCATTGCTCGGCACTGGGCAGGCCCGTATGGGTCAGGCGCAGCAGCGTTCCGTCCGGTTGCTCCATCAGGTCGATCTCGACCAGGCTTGACGCCGGCGGTACCACCTCGCTGCCGTCCCAGCCGAAGCTATAGGCTAGGCGGTGCACTGGCACCACCTCGCGGAAGGACCCACGGGCAAAGCGAGCGCCGGTGACGTTGACGAGATAGAGCCCGCCGGGCTGAGGATCGACCTGCGCCTCCGTTCCCATCCACCGGAGGATCTTCTCCGGATCAGTGAGGAACGCGAATACCGCGGCGCGCGGCGCCGGGATGTGCGTCTCGCGGCGGACGACGAGTGCCTCTTGCATCGGTTTCCTCCACAGCTGTCATGCCTGCCACCTGCAGCGGGGAAGGTAGGGCAAGCCTTTCTCCCAGGATAGGCCCCGCGAGGTGGCTGCACCATCCGCGCGGTGACAGACCAGGGCCGTCGCGCCATGGTCGCGACACCGCTTGCGCAGCCAACGACCCCACGAATGTCTCAGTGCCAGAGGCCCGACGCCGCCTGCTGATTGGGTACGCACTTCGCCAGCCCTTAGTCGGTCCTTTTCATAGTGAAGGCATGTGCGAGCTCGCTGGTCGGACGAGGAATCCGCTCCCGATCGATGCGGCGGCGGTCGCAACCGTGGGGTTTCGATATGCCGATTGCCGCCTATGCAGGCATCACTGCGCCAAGCCTCTTCGTGCGAGGCGAGCGCGGTCATCCAGTCGTTCAGCGCGTCGCCGAGGTGCTGACTAACGCAGTCTCCAGATCGTCGCTGGTGACCGTTCCCGGCGCCAGTCATTTCATGATCGCGACCCATGCGTCGGATGTCGCGAGGCTCATCCGTGAGCAGGTCGAGACGGTCGAGACGCTGCGCTAGTTTAGCGACCGATCCGCACGGCACCGGGTGACCTCGACATCCAATCGTCGGAGAACGGCGGCGCAGGCGTCAGGCATCAGGGGCGGAGGCCGCGGGACGACTTGCATCCGTTATCTCGCGCGACTGCTCCGTCGTCGGGCGTGCCGACGGCAGTAGTTGGTCGATCAAAAAGTCTGTGCCCAAGAAAGCGACAGACGCCCGTCCGATGTAAGGTGGACATGCGCTCCCACTTCTTGACTGTCTCGATCGAGGGATTGTTGCAGCCAGCTAACATCAGCGTGCGATGGGCGGATTAGCTGAAACCTGCGGATTTGCAGGGGAACCATTTCAAGCGCCACAAGGTCGGCGCTGGTGGGATCGATGCGGGCAAAATACATGAGCGCAAGATCGTCGCGAAACTCGTCGTGGCCGCCGATGCCTTCATAGTCGTTCAGGAAGTCACCGCATCCATAGAGGATGAGACGATCTTTGTAGACTTCGATGGCCTTTGCGTGATGCGAAGAATGCCCATGAAGGATCGAGATGCCGGCTCGTTCGATCAGCTCATGGGCGAATCGCCGTTCCTCTTCCGTGATCTCGTAGCCCCAGTTCCCCCCAATGAATTGAAACGATGACAACGTCCTTCGGTCGCTTAAGTTGGTCCACCTGATCGGCAATCGCCCCGACTAGAGCTTTGGAAAGGTCGGGCACCAGATTGACTCCGGCGGCATCGGGTTTTGCCGCCCATGCCCGAGGAACTCCGCTCGTTACTACGGCAAACGAAAGTACGATCAGCCGCCCATATCCGGTAATTTCTAGGATTGCCGGTGCGCTCGCCTGCCGGAGATCGCGACCTGCGCCGGCGGTTTTGATGTGCAACTGCTCCAGCCTGGCCAAGGTATCGAGCAGTCCAGTCCGACCCCAATCGAGAACGTGGTTGTTGGCCAGCGCGCAGCAGTCAAAGGCGGCTGCGGTCAGGCAACCAGCGTTCTCAGGACTCATCCGGTAGTTGATGCCCTTTGGATCATAAGCGTCGCTGCGCGTGATGCTGGTCTCGAGATTGAGGATGCGTGCATGCGGCTGCACGCGGCTCCATTCCTCCATAGCCGCGCCCCAAACCTCGGCGAAATTCAGGGGCCGGGGAATCGGGCCATTCGCTCGCTCTGCCAGCTGCAGATATGCGGCAGCGGATCTCATCGCTTCTTCGTGTAGGGCGGGTGCGCACGGGTAGGGCAGCGCCTGGTCGATGCCACGCCCGAGCATCACATCGCCGCAGAGAAATATTCTCATCCCCGGCGGACCCGTCTTGTCGATATCGGCGCGATTGGACATGCTCTTGCTCACTCGCCTGATCACCTGCGTCGGGTAGTCAGGGGAAAGGTTATCGCTGATAGACCCCGACGAGGGTCGCTTCGGCGATAAGATGCCGGCGTGCTTCTCGCTCGACCTCGCGGCAGGAGGGCTTCGCGCCGAGCGACAGGTGGTCGACCGACAACGCCAGCAAACGAAAATGATAGCGGTGACGTCCGTGACCGCGGGGCGGGCAGGGGCCGCCGTAGCCCACCCGGTGGAAGTCGTTGATCGCCTGCTTGAATTGTACAGCGCCACTGCCGTGGCTGGCGCCCTCGGCAAGTGCTGTTTGTGCGGCGTCAATGTCGTAAACGGCCCAATGGTGCCATGTGCCTGAGGGCGCATCAGGGTCGTCACAAAGGAGGACGAAGCTGGCGGTCATTTCAGGTGCGGCCTGCCAGTCCAACGGTGGGGAGAGGTCTTCTGCATCGCAGTTGAAACGGCGCGGGATCGCTGAGCCGCCAGAAAAGGCATTTGAGCTGAGCTGCATTGGTTGCCTCCTGGTTGCTGGGATGTCGGCGCCCGCCGCCCGGTCCTCGCGGGGTATAGGACGTCTCGTCGAGGATTCCGGCCGCCGCGTAGTGGCAGCTGGCGCCTGCCCGATTCAGCACGTGACGTGGAAAAGCCCTATCTTTTTCGCATGCGACCTATTGAACGTACGGATCGCCTCAGGGGTCGGCTGCAACAGCACCTTGCAGCCCTTTTTCACGAAATACGCCGCAGCTTGCGGCGATAGATGCACATTGCCCAACTGGCCCGAGCCGAGAATGAGCTGCTCGCATCCGTTCTCAAAGACGAACTTCGCCTCGTCCTTCGAGAGGACATGAGAGGTGCCGTAGTACTTCTTCGATAGCTTCTTCTTTCGCTTCACCACCTCGCCGGAGAGACGAATGATCACGTCGTGCTCATAGGTTTTTCCGTCAATCGTGATGGTGCCGAACGTGGTGCGATCGATCTCCATGGCCTGTTTCCAATCTCCGCACGAGGCCGTGACTCCGCCTCGGCAGACGCGCGCCATATCGGTGCTGTTCCGACGACGTTGCTCCCGGTCAACCGCCGGATCCTGGACTGCTTCACGCCAGGTCGGCCAGCTTCGATGGAGGCACCGCGCCGTTAGCCCCGCGTCCGATCTTTATTTCTCCTCAGCCTCTCAGGATGGCCCCTCGGCGGAAACGTATGGCGCAGCCTGCTATCGGGCAAGCGCTGGGTCGGGTTGAAGTGTCGCAGGTCGCCCGGAGGGGGTTTCGGGAGAGTTCGAGAGAGCCTCTTCAGGATGAACTCGCTCCGGCACGGTCCCGCCCCGTCCCGGGGGACCAAAAAGCGCTCCAGCCCACCCGGCACGAAGCTGAGCAGCAGGGTCGCCTGGTCGCCGACCACCTCGATCGTATGCGGCACACCGCCGGGAAGAGCCGCGTAGGCGCCCGGCCCCACCTCGACGCGGGCATCGCCGACCCGCGCGATTAGCTGCCCCTGCACCACGTAGACCAGTTCGTCCTCGCGCGAGTGGGTGTGCAGCGGCGGGGATCTTGGTGGTTGGGCGGGGTCAGGCAGTATGGCATAATCCACGACGTGGACCCGTTAAGTCCATTGCTTCTTTGTCAAAGGAGAATCGACATGTCCACGTACATGCTTCTCTGCAATTTCACCGAGCA
>NZ_JBBIAM010000220.1:0-7637 GCF_054185185.1 Bradyrhizobium sp. UFLA05-153 | reverse complement strand
GATGTGTATAAGAGACAGTCGAATGCATGATGCCGTTTGCGGCGCCTTGGATCACCGTTCAATCGATCGGCGGCGTGCCGCCACCTAAGTATGGTACTCGACATCCGCAGTTCGTGCCGCATGGCTGCTTCCGGTGCGCAGGTGAGGACAGCTGGGTCATGGTAGCGGTGAGTGGCGAGACCATGTGGCAGAGGCTTGCCATTCTCATTGGACGGCCAGACTGGGCGATAGACGCATCGCTGCAATCTGCGGAAGCTCGCCGCGGCATCGAGGATGAAATAGAGAAGGCCATCGAGGCCTGGACGCTCACCCGCGATGCTGAGCAGGCGATGTCGATGTTGCAGGCGGAAAGGATTGCGGCTGGCGTGGCCCGGCAGCCAACTGACCTGCTTACGGACCCGCATCTCAGGTCGCGTGCATTTCTACAGAAAGTGGAACGTGCGTTCACCGGCGTGCAGCAACAGCCGTCAATGCCGATTCGCGATGGTTCTCGGCCCCTTGCAATCCGCATGGCGGCGCCGACTCTCGGAGAGCACAACAGCGAGATCCTAACAGGACTTCTAGGGCTCTCCTGCACCGAGATCGCGCAATTGGCATCGAAGGGCATCATCGGGACGTCGATGGTCGCCGTGCCCAGCTAGCAAAAAAGCAAGCAAGCGTCCTAAACATAACAGTCGACCGCAACGACGCACATTTGCCAACGGCCGCTTTTTTCGTTCGAAGCGGAGGTACCGATCGGTGAGGGTTACCCGCCGGCTTTCTTTACCTCGCGGATGACGAGTCGTCCGCTGTGAGATCCGCGACAAGTTCGACATTGACCGCTTCCTAGCGTCGAAGTGTCTTGGTTTTCGGCTTTGGAGTTCTTGGCCATTTGCTTTCTCCTGGTTGGACGTGCCGCAAGCGGCAGGACGGGCCAGGGGACAAGCTAGTTGTGATTTCGGTCGTTGCCGACATGCGATTGGTCCGAAGAATATCAGCGCAGAGCGCGCCCGTAATGGGACCACCGGGCTTGGCTTGCCCGCACTCGCCCCCGTTTGTCGGCCGGTTATAGCCGAGCCGAACGGATGTTGATGGCCTCGCTTGCGTTGGAGAAGGAAAAATCGTCACGCACAATATTTGCCAACGTCACGGCTAGCCGTACGCTGTTTCGTACGAAGAAGCCCTTCATCTCATGGCCTATTGGTAGGGAAATCCAATTTTCATCGTTCCGGTCGGCCTCCTTCAATCCGCAGGGTCGGCAGCTGCCAGGAACCACAATGAAAGTTAAAGCCAGCACCAGCTGGCAAGTTGAGCGTCAAGGGAGGGAAGAGGACTGCAGCCTTGAACAGCTCCGAGCCGACGAAGAGTGGAAGTTCAATATTCGCGAGAAGTTTTGTGGTTTCAATGGAATAGATCACGTCCTGCGAGACCCGCTGCGTGGCGCCTTTCGTCCAGACCTGAAGAAAACGGATCTGATCGGTTGCGGAGTTCGTGGAAGTGAGTTTCCCGAAGAGCTCCATCGCCTGTGTGGACTCGGTTTGAATTCGTTCCTGCCAATGACAATAGATATCGAAAGCTCGTTTCGAGAACTCCGTCTGCGTCTCGATGGCTCGCTTGGCAAAGTCCTGAAATGCGCCTGTAGCAATGCCTATGTCATCGTTGAGTCCACCTTCCTTCGTCATCACCATCTCCTTTTGTTGTGATTGCTAGCGCCGGCGCTCGAATCGTCCAGGATGAGAAAGGGGCCGATGGGATGCTCCTCGTCGAAACGCGCAGCATGCGCCGCAAGGCGCGCTTTCAGGCCCGTTGCACAGCAACATGGCGGGAGGACTGGACCGTGCCGCCTCGCTCAGCTCGGCGCCGCGCCAAGCACTGCTGCCGATCTGACGGAGGACAGCACCACTATGGCTTTCGTTGATCAATCGGGCTGGCCTCATCTGGACACTTGGGAAGACTGTAGGAGCGCACCGGCGCCATCACCTCTAATCTATCCCAGCAATCGCCGTGCCACTAACGAGGTCGCGCGCGGCCCTCTGTGAAGAAAAAACCATGTGTTTTGCAGCCCGCGCTGCTGGAGGCCTTCGTCGAGGTTGGACATCCGTGTCTTCAACCGGACAGAGGTGACGATTCTAAAATGACGCGATCGCCTGGACAGTGATCTTCGTACCGATCGGATACTGCCCACGTCCCGTCCTTTCGGTTCTGCGAACGCCCTTGTGCGGGCGCTTGTCTAGGGCAGAACTTCGCCCCCGGGCTTATCGACCTGCTCATGAAGTTGCGGGGCTGTTGCGGCGGACGGTTATTGCTTGCAATCGTATGATTGCCGCTAAGACACTATCCTCAGGTATCGGGCCGCTGGCACGCGAAGCTAAACTCTCGACAGATCAAGGGAAGGATAAAACTCGGGCCGGAGCAGGAGGTCACGGTTGCGCGATCGGCATCTTCCCTAGAGCCATCCCTCTCGTACTCACGAATGAATTCGCTGTATCGTGCGGGATCAACGGTCTTCAGGCGGTTCAGCGCGCGTTTCGCTTCCAGATCGGCGTCTTGGCGGTGACGCTCCTTGATCTTGTTCACCGCATCTACCATGCTTTTCAACCGGCGCATCGGCGTTGCCTGCCCGGATCTCTCCCTGAAGGTCTCGAATGAAGGTGTCTCGCAACAGGCGCTGGCCTTAATGCAATTGGGGCGGCTGGCTCGCCAACGTGGCGTTCGAATTTGCTTGGGCAGAATGGCGACGCGTGCGGCAACTGTTGGGATCACAAGAAGTGCGGTGCCGGGATTTGAAGGCGTGTACTCGATCGGGCCAAGTCGGTAACCGCTCAACATTGATTTCCGTCCATCGATCGAGTGCTCAGGGAAGGCTTGCGATGCAGTCAACTACTAACCTTGTCAATTGATGGAGAGGACGAACACATGGCTATCGTGACGTGACCGATAGACCATCAAAGGAATCACGGAACGGAGCCAAAACGAATGAAAGAAATGCTGCTGGGCATGGTAGCCCTGATCGCGATGGCCGCTTCGGTCTTCGCCGCTGATCTGACGGTGCGGCCCCACATCAAAGCGCTCGCAACGGTCACTCGGATCTACGATTGGAGCGGCTTCTACACCGGCATTGATGGAGGTGGAGGCTCCGCGCATCAGTGCTGGGACGTCGTCAATGCCGGCGGCTTGGTCGTCGTTCCGCGCATCATGGGATGCCATAGTGCGACAGGAGGCACCGCCGGCGGTCAAATCGGCTATCGACGGCAGGCGGCGAACTGGGTGTTCGGCCTTGAGGCGCAGGGCAACTGGGCCGATTTCAAGGGCTCCAACGCCAACCTCGCCTTCGCAGGCGTCCAAGATGAATCAAAGATTGATGCATTTGGCCTGTTCACGGGGCAGGTCGGCTATGCCTGGAATAACGTGCTGCTCTATATGAAGGGTGGCGCTGCAGCCGTCCGCGACAAATACCGGGTCTTCGATCTTGCGACCGAGCTGACAATCGACAATGGCAGCGAAACTCGTTGGGGCGGTACGGTTGGCGCGGGCCTTGAATTAGGCTTCGCTCCGAATTGGTCCGTCGGCGTTGAGTACGACCGCTTGTTCATGGGCCGTCGCGATGTGGACTTCTTTTTCTCAAGCGGTTTCGCAGGCGCTCCAGTGGGCGCTCGTGCAGGGACCGCCCGCATCGGTCAAGACGTTGACATCGGGTTGGTTCGCGTGAACTACCGCTGGAGTGACGGGGCGCGAAATATTGACCTTCGCAAGTAAGGACGGCTCCATCGCGCAGGAGCGGCAAATGCCACGTGGCGTGTCGTGCGAGCAGTCAAACGACCATCTGCCGCAAGAATGGTTTGGCAATTGGCTCGGCCCTTGCTCCACTGCTTGCCGTGCAGATCTGCCTGATTTGTCCGCAGTAGAGTGCGTGCACGCGAGATGCTTCGGCGTATCAACACTAATTATCGAGAGCGCGTAAGGGAGAATACCATGACCGACGCTAATGCGGTCAAATCGCAACTCTCGTCCGACCGGCCGATCGCAGTTCGTCGGTTATTCTTTCTCGAGGTGAGCACCAACCGTATTCAAGCGATGAATCCAGATGGTTCCGATCGAAAAGTTATTGTTACTGATTGTCAGCTTCCTGACGGAATCGCCATCGATGTCGGCGCGGGCCACATCTATTGGACCAATATGGGCTCCGGTGTCGCGGTGAACGATGGCTCGATCGAGCGCGCCGATATCGATGGAAGTGCTCGCACAGTCATCGTTCCGCGCGGCGCCACATTCACGCCGAAGCAAATTCAGCTCGATCAAAAAGGCGGCAAGCTGTACTGGTCTGACCGCGAAGGAATGCGAGTTATGCGGTGTAATCTCGATGGCTCTGCAATAGAGACGCTCATCGAGGCGGGCCGCGGTGACGTGGACCGGCGCGACCCGACCAGATGGTGCATTGGCGTCACCATCGACACCGAGCGTCGCCAGTTTTATTGGACGCAAAAGGGTCCGGACAATGCCGGTCTGGGCCGAATCTTCCGCGCCAACATCGACATACCGGAGGGTGAGAGCCCAGCAAACCGCTCCGACATCGAGCTATTGTTCGATGGCTTGCCGGAACCAATTCACCTTGAATTCGATCTCGCGCACCGCGTCCTCTACTGGACGGACCGCGGCGACCCTCCGCGCGGCAATACAGCCAATCGCGCACGCGTCGACACGAAGACGGAGCCGGAAATTCTGATCACTCACCTGATGGAGGGAATCGGCATCGCACTCGACGTTCCCGGCAACCAGATGTTCATCACAGACCTCGCCGGCTCGATCTATTCTGCCGATCTTGATGGAGGGAATAAACGCAATGTCCTTTGGTCCCAGGGCAATTTCACCGGCATCGCGTATGCCGAAATCGAACCCATCAGGGAAACGGAATGACCAGAACGATGCCGATTTCGACGAAACGCCGTGGTCGCCGCTCACCTATCGGCGCGAGCTGGACGGCACTGTTTGCCGCCAGGAGAGCACAGATTTTCGCCAACGACGTGCGACCCAACGCAGAAGCTGCTCTAAGGCAGTCAGCGGCGAGGCCCTTCGTTCGTCCAGAGTCTGGCGACCTACATCCGCAATCTCACTTGCATAAGGCGCGAACGACGCCGTTCTCGTCCAAAACACCGAGTCAGAACGACTTTAATTCAAGAGGGGCTAACCGAGCATCGCGTCGATGTCGCGGCGGTTTCCAATAAGCCAAATCTGCTCCGGCGTAGCATCTGAAAATGAATCCCGAATCTTGGAAACTTGAGCCTGTCGCAGACGTCACTTCTGGCCTTCGTGCTGCGTGAAAGCGTTCCCAAGCGAGTTCGTCAGATCCGCCCACATATGACTTAAGCCCCCGAAAGGAGACGCAGTATGAAGTTTGAGAGCAAGGTCATCGTCACGATTGCTCCAACGGGAGGTGTGGTGAAAAAATCGCAAAACCCACACCTGCCAACCCAGCCTAGCGAAATCGCCGAGGATGTGTACCGGTGCTACGATGCGGGTGCATCTATCGTGGCGCTGCATGCGCGCAGGCCGGACGATGGCGCGACCTGTAATCCGGAAATATACCAGGACATCAACTCCCGGATCCTGGCAAAGTGCGGCATCATCATCAACAACAGCACTGGCGGGGGCATTGATGGAGATATGGTGCGATCCATAGAGCCCGGTCTCGAAGAGGTTATATTCGAACAGCGTCTAAAAGGCCTCGATGCCGGTGCTGACATGGCGACATTTGACGCTCACACCGTTCTAGCCTGCTTTGGCGGCCGCGAAATTGTCGTTAACACCTCGCCGAGCCGCTGCGACATCATGGCAAAACGGTTCCAAAAGAAGGGCATCAAACCTGAATGGGAATGTTTCTCCCTTTCCCATCTTCTCCAAGATCCGATACGCCTGATCAATAAGGGCTTCGACAAACCTCCCTATTGGATCAACTTCGTTCTGGGTGCCGATCGCGGAATTCAGGGCGGACTGCCGTACACGCCGCAGATCCTCGATATGCTCATCGGGAATCTTCCCAAAGGAGCTATGTTTTGCGTTAGCGGCGTCGGTCGAGCACAGGTGCTCGCAACAACTCACGCGGTGCTCGCAGGCGGCCATGTTCGTGTCGGCCTGGAGGACAATCTTTATCTCGAACAAGGCATACTTGCCACGAACGTGCGGCTGGTCGAGAAGACGGTTAGGATTATCCGAGAACTTGGGTACGAGCCCGCCACCGCAGTGGAAGCTCGGGCAATGCTTGGGCTCGCGCCACGCAAATAGCGCGGATAGCCGATCCGATGCTCTCGCTTGCGGCAGTGATTCCCAAAGTTTTAGGCTGATTTCGCCGTGTAGCTCCAGCACCTGAGCAAGAAACGGCGTCTGGTCAGTGACCAATTGCAGGAGCAGAACGAGTTGTTGGACGCCGCTGCCCCCCAGTGTCCTGACGAGGTGAGGTCTGGATTGGTCGCGAGCGCTGTCAGCAAGAATGCGCGACGGCTCGTGCCACTTTTGGGCCTGGCTTATTTCCTCAACGACCTCGACCGGACCAGCGTCGGCATCGCTGCGCTGCAGATGAACGAAGCCATCGGCTTAAGTGCCGCCCAATTCGGCTGGGGCGCCGGGATACTCTTCTTTAGTTACTGCCTGCTGGAAGTTCCCAGTAACATGATGATGTATCGCTTCGGTGCGCGCCGTTGGCTCGCCCGCATCATGATGACCTGGGGCCTTGCGGCCGCGGCGACGGCGTTCGCCGTTGGACCATACAGCTTCTACGGGATCCGTTTCCTTCTAGGGGTTTTCGAATCAGGCTTTTTTCCCGGTGTCATCTGGTACATTTCCATCTGGTTTCCAGCGCGATCGCGGACAGGCGTCCTCGCCTGGTTCATGGCAGCAACACCGCTGTCTTCGTTGATCGGCAATCCCCTATCGGCTTCGCTATTAGAAATGGATGGAGTGTGGGGACTGGCCGGCTGGCAGTGGATGTTCCTGATCGAAGGTCTTCCGGCCTGCCTGCTTGGAGTCCTGTGTCTCGTTCTGTTAGCCGACACGCCTGACAGGGCCTCGTGGCTGACGTCCCGAGAGCGGGACGCGCTGCTGAATGAACTCGCAAGGGAGAAGTACGATAAGGTCAAAAAGGACCTGTGGGCGGCAATGAAGGACGTCCGCGTGCTAATGTTGACGGGCATTACCTTCGCTTTCGCGATCGGCACTTATGGGATCGGTATGTGGCTCCCTCTGATCCTAAAGAGCCGCAACTTGAACAATATGCAGGTCGGTTGGCTCTCGGCCGTGCCCTATTTCTTAGTGACAATAGGCATGTTGTTCTGGGCGCGGCTTGTCGATCGCAAGGGGCAAAAGATCTATAATCTGATCGCCGCATTGATGCTTGGCGCCACCGGATTCGTGTTTTCGGTCGTGCTCACCTCGCTCGTGCCGGCGCTCATATGCATGACGCTCGCTCTGATCGGAACGATCTCCGCACGGACGATCCTCTACACGATCCCGCAGAGTTTCCTTACTGGCGCCGCTGCCGCCGGAGGCATCGCATTCATCAATTCCATTGGTGCTTTTGGCGCCTTCGTTGGCCCATACATGGTCGGCTTCCTTAAGGATAGGACGGGATCCTTTGACATTGGCTTGGTCGTAATCGCAATCGTGCT
>NZ_JBBIAM010000021.1:0-114943 GCF_054185185.1 Bradyrhizobium sp. UFLA05-153 | reverse complement strand
TATCAGTAAGGATATCCATACCGACAGTCAGCTACAGACCGGACAACCCCACAAGACGGCCGTCCTCGGATGAGTACCTTGGTCCACGGCCAATGCCGGACGTGCCAGCGGAGGTCTACGCATTGTGGTACATGAACCACATTCCCCCCAAACTTGATAATCGACGGATGGCGAAAATACTTATGGTGTCAAAAAACGCGTTCTGGGGCTCGACAGGTTCAGAGCAATTGCGGTTCTGAGCGTGTTTGCCCGTCAGAGCAACAATCTCGCTGGTTCGCTGGAATTTGACAGAGTTGGCTTTGGGTTTCTTTGGCCCGACAGATTTCTTCCGACTTATTCACGCCAGCGTACGGACATCGAGACGCAAGAACTCAGCGGTCGCGCGGCAAAATCTGGAAAATTCCTGGCCAATGCTCTGCGACGAACATCGCACCGCCCAGCTTTTAACCCGATTGACCTGAGCTTCTGGCTCAATCGACCTTCATCGATCTGACATCGCCTGTGCCCGGAACTAACACGGGAGCCTTAGCTTGGTCATAGGGTTGCCCTGCGACTCGGATGAATTCAACCATTGGAGGCCAACATGCCGAGTCGATCAACGAAGGCCATCCTGAAAAAGATCCCTGGCGTTGTTCTGGCTCATTTCGTGGTCGTTCAGTTCGGATGGGCTTTCACCAATCGACGCGCTCGGGTGGCTCGCTCGTTCACCAACCGCAAGCTCCTGGATCAGATCGCCGGAGCCGGCGAGATCAAGGTAAATGGGCGCAGGTTTGACATCCTACAGCGATTGGATTCCGGTCGAGTTTACAGACATTGATGCCACCAATGCGCAGGACTGGCGGCGATATTTCGTTCCCGATTCGATCAGCAACATACTTGCGGAGCATGTCTGGCAGCATATGACGGCCGAGCAGGGTCTGGCGGCTGCCCGCGTTGTTCATGAGTACCTCAGGAATGGCGGCTGTTTCCGGGTTGCAGTCCCCGATCGCAATCATCCGTCCCCGGACTATTACGACGACTCCAAGCCGGATCCCCGTTATCCTCGGCCACAAGGTTTTTTACGACAAAGACTGAATGGTCGAACTTCTCATATCGGCAGGCTTCTCCGATGTGACACCGATCGAGTGGTGGGAGGCAGCTTTAACGAGGTGCCATGGGACGACGAGCGAGGCCATATCAAGAGGTCCGCACATAACAGCCCTCGCAACACCAACGGAAAGCTGACGTACACATCTCTCATCGTCGATGCCATCAAGTAAACAGCGATGCGGCCGCTCCAATAATGTCCGGCCGCATTCCGCGACCAATCGGGCGGGAAGCAATGCCGTTCGCCCTCAGCTGCGTAAACGACCTAAATCTGCCGCTTGCATTAAGCGGATTTCTGGTGGAATCTGTTGCAATAAATCTCCCTTTCGAATTCACCGCCCTTCGGGCCTCATCTACTAGCCAGGAGGAACCTGCAAATTGCTCGTTGATCACGTTGGAGTCGTCGTCAAAGATCTATCCGACGGCAAAGCCCATTTTTCGGAAGCGTTTGGTATTCGTCGATGGACGAATGTCTTTGAGGATTCTGTGAACAATGTCTGGGCTCAATTTGGCGCCGACCAATCGGGTACTTGCTTTGAGCTTCTTGCGCCACTGAACGAGGGGAGCCCTATTAGCCGAGCCCTGACCAAGGGCATCGCGATTCTCAATCACATTGCCTTCACTGTGACCTCGATCGAATTGGAGGCGGATCGCCTCTGCAATCTCGGCTGTCTTCCACTTGGAGAAAGCAAGCCGGCCATCGCCTATGGCGGCCGCCGCATTCAGTTCCTGATGTCTCCCCTGCAATTCATCGTCGAGCTCATTGAAGCGCCCGGGCATCGCCACGAATATGTGGAACGGCCCATGGTGGTGCGACAACAACTTTAAGATGAACCGCCATACGCGGCGACGATCCTCAGGGCGTTCGCTGCCAATAATAGCACTTCGAGTCCACCCGAATCATCGGCGCCTCGATCTTCCTTTCCCGGCGAAAGTCATCGACCGCCTTGCGGCAATAGGTCCAGGTGTCTTCGCCGTAATCGTCGATGATTGCGTATCCTCCGACCGAAAGCTTGTCATACAGGTTCACCAACCCGTCCATGGTCGACTCGTAGTAGTCGCCGTCCAGCCGCATCACGGCGATCGGACCGATGGGGGCCGTCGGCAGCGTGTCCTTGAACCATCCCTTCAAGAACTGAACCTGATCGTCGAGCATCCCAAAGGCCTGAAAGTTTCGTCTTACGTCTTCAAGAGAGACCGCGAAGTGGTTGTATGCCTTCTTCATCACGGCCCCCTTATGGGCCGTGGCCTCGACCGGGTATTTCTCCGCGTCGGGCTCGGGTAACCCTTCAAAGGAATCTGCAACCCAGACCTTTCGGTCCTTCACTCCGTAGAGCTTCAATACGGCCCGCATGAAGATGGTCGCGCCTCCCCGCCAGACGCCCGTTTCGATGAGATCACCTTTGATCCCGCGAGCAAGGACATCGAGTATGCAGGATTGCAGATTTTCGAAGCGAGCTAGGGGCAGCATCGAAATCGCGCTGCCTTTGATATAGTGATCAATGAACTCATTGACGAAGTAGAGTTCGTTCTCCTGATCCGTGTCCGGCTCCGCCGTGAACAGCGTGTTCGTCAGCGTACGCTTGAGCAGATCGAGATAGAGGCTCGCTTCCATTGAACCCGACAAGTGCTTGCAATGATCCAATCCACTATCCTTCATAACCATTCCACAACTCCTGTTCGGCCATTCAAGTCGCGCTGCCCGACAGGCATCACACTTTTTGTCCGATCAAGTTCGCAAATTCGCCGACGTTCTTCAAACCGCCAATCTCGGAGGCGGAGAACCTGACGCCGAATGCCTTTGAAACCGCAAGGACAAGACGAACGTGAGTGAGGCTATCCCAGCCGTCGACGTCTTCAGCTGTGGTTTCCGGCGTGACTGACAGATCATCTTCGTCGAAGATGTCGCGAAACACCGTCGTTAGTTTCTCGTAAATCTCGGCTGATTTCATCTTTCCGTCCTTCTTGGGTCGCTATTGATCACTTGTTCACATGTCGCCCAGGCAACTCGCCGGGGGTGGCGTCACGTTGCAGCGACGTCGTCTGTGGTTCAGCCACCTTGGGACAGACCAGCGGTCGCAGCTTGTGCGCCAACCTCTCCGACCAGACCACCGCCAAATGGGGTTTCGCATGCACCTCATCGGAGTAGTCTAGGTCACCGTCGAGGTCGCCCATGCTCAAAAACTCGAACCCAGGACGATCCTCAAACGACGGAACCAATGCCTGCAATGCCTCGCGGTAGCCGGCGTAGTACGGACTGGCGTTCCGATGCCAAGCGGGAATTGGGAGGTCCACAAGCACCACGCGCTCGCCCGAGTTCAACAGACGGTCAACGATACGCTTCAGTTCCGCGACCTGGCCGAACGATATGCTTTCTCCGTTGCCCATCTGCTGGCGCCAATAGTCAAGCGCATCCTGCTTCTGCTTGTCCGTCATCACCGCGGCTTCGCGCTCCGTTTCCGTACGATCGCGCGAGTGGCCCATCGACTTCTCGACCGAAGTCCTGATATCGCGAGCCATCTTCTCAAGCAACAGAATAGGCCGGATCAAGGTCACTCCAGTATCAAGCCATTTCGGGGAAACGACCGACACCGCCCCGTTCGAGGTTCGACGAGCGAAACCGTACCGGTATCGCTCGATGTCGATGTCAGTCTCGCCGCGATGCCGGTCCGCGTCCGCATATCGGACATCAGAGTCCACGAACATTCCGTATGAGACGCCAATCACAAAGGTATCCGATCGGCGATCATCCGCGCTCTGAACCTCGTGCACCAAATCAATGATTTGTCCGACTTCGTAAATATTGGCGCCCCCAACGGCTAGATTGTGGATTTTCGCGCATGGGACCAAGGAGCGCATGATATTCGGCCTCAATCCATTTCCCGTATTCGACGCTCCGATCAGAATAACTTTTCGATCGGGAGCAGCCAGAACGCTACGTCCCAGAAACACGTATTTCGGGGTCGTCATATACAATGAATCGCCGGCCGTCTGGCCGTCCAGAACGCCATCCTTCGACGGCGACGGCAGCACGATGAACGAAAGAGCCAGGACGATCAGGTACAGGGCAGCAAAGGACACGAACGTCAGTGCGGCCTGTTTGAGGATCAGCTTCAATTTAGAACGCCTTGTACACGAAGTCGGGCGCCTTGTGGAACAAGGTCGCAATGGCGATGACGGACATGATCTTGCCGGCGAGGACCACGTTGCGCGCGACAAGACCTTCGCCAATGGCTGCAATAGAAACGCCGGAAACTCGCTTGCCAACGCCAGCCATCACCAGAGCGGCGAGTGCGAACAGGACCACGAGCATCACAAACGCGCTCCCGAGGCCGACGACCCCCAGCCGATGCACCAGAGACATCAACTGCTGAAGCTCCGGGGTCCAGAGGCAAGTAAAGGCCACCAGAAAATACGCCATGGTGACGCCGCGTGCCCCATAGATATACCAGACTTTCTCCGTGAGCGATCGGTAGCCCTTCTTGCCAAGGCGTTCGGTGCAGACGACCTGCCAGATCTTGTTGACGCTTGCTCCCAGCCCCATCAGCAGCCCATAAACGACGAACACCGCGGTAGTGCCATGCCATACGCCCATGACCAGAAATGTGACAAAAAACACCACCACACCGAGATAGGCGGTGAGCGCAGGCGCCGGAAACAGCGTCATCAGCAGCATCAACAGCGGGTTGAAGAGATAGAATTTGAACCACTGCGACAGCGTCATGTGCCAGCGCTGCCAGAATTCGAGGAAACTGCGGGACACGAACGGCTTGTCGAAGTTCTCAGGTAGCGTCTGCCCGAGGAGATGCCCCGCCCCGATGACGATGTCCATGTAGCCGGAGAAATTGAAGTAGAGATGGATCAGATAGGCGGACGCGGCCGCCGCATAGAGCACAACCAGCTTGGCCCCCGCCGCCTCGGCGAGGTGCTGGTTGAGAAAGCTGAACGCATATTCCGCCGTGGCGGCTATGACGACGAACTTGACGTAACCGGTCGCCACTCTGGAAAAGGCGCTGTAGACCTTGTCCGCATCGAGCGGCGCCTGTTGTACGCCGTCAGTCGCAGAGAAGTCTTGATATCGCTGGATCGGACCGGAGACGAAGGAGAGAAAGTTGCACGTATACCGGAAGAAGGCGAACGGACCGACAAGCCCGTCGAGATCGCCGGACCGGACGTCGATCATGACGTGCAGGATTCGGAACAGGATATAGGACAGACCGACCAGCAAATACGGGAAAGGCAAGCTTCCGAGCGGTTCGAAGAAGGAAAACCGCTTCAGGAAGATGAAGGAGACGAGCACCGCGACGACGCCGATGCCGAGAATGACTCCGGATCGCCGCAAGTGAACGAGCACCACACACGCATAGCCCAGCAGCAGAAACGCCAGCAGGGGAAGAACTTCCCTGACCTCGCTGAGATAGCTGCCAATGAAGACAGCGTTCGCCGTTCCGAGCACGAAGCGCCGATAGGTCACTGATGCGCTCAGGTGAAATGCGACGATCGTCGCGGCCAAAAATGCGAAGAATGTCGGAGAGGTCAGACTCATTCAAAATACCGTGTCGCGCGATCGTCCATCAGACGAGCGCATCCTGCGTCCTGTCGTACAGCACCGTCATGGGCACCTCTTCAAGCCTGGTGCTGGTCGAGAGTTCCCATCGGGTGGCGCCGTCGGCGCTCCGCTCGATTTCCTCAAATCCCAGCCGACCGTAGTGCTCCCGGACCATGTCGTTGCGTTCCGTCGGACGATACTCCCCGATGAGGGTGTTTATTCCGCGGGCACGAGCCTGCTGCAAAATCTCAGCCAGGATCGCCTGCTCGACGCGTCGACCCAGCACACGACAGCTCATCAGCCAGGTGTCGATCGTCCAGGCATCAGCGCTGCTCGCACGACATATGATGACGCAGATGATGCCGTTGTCGCCGAACTTGTCGATGAGCCTTGCGTGCAAGGTCATCACGCCCGGATCTCGCTCGAGCTGCGTGACCTGAGGCTCGGAATAGCGCCGCGTGGTGAGATTGAATTGATTGCTCTTGTTGATGAGTTGCGCCACGCGCGCTCGCGTCCGCGAATCGAACTCGCCGAACACGATCCGCATCTCCAGCGAGCGCAGGTAGGATTCGATGTCCGCGGTCTGGCCCATCAGGCTGAGCCGGCGCGCATTGCCCTGGTACATTTCAGCGCGCGCCCGGTCTTCGTCGGAAAATCCGATCGCCTCGAAATATCCCGCCGCGGCGAGCGTTCGCGCATAGTTCGCCGGATCCTCCTCGAGCTCCGGCACGCCCACATCCGGCAATTCTCGCCGAATGAGCGCCCGCTCGACCGGATTGTCATCCAGGAAGACGAGCGACTCCAAGCCAAGAGCAAGCTCCTTCGCGATCGCGCGGATGTTGCTCGCCTTGTCTTCCCAATTCGCCTGGAACACAGCGATGTGATCTTCCTTCAGGAGCATATCGGGATGCTCCTTGAAGGGCCGCCTCGCCACGCTATCAGTATTCTTGGAGCTGACGGCCAGGACGACTCCGCGGTCGCGCAACGCCAATGCGAGCTGCTGCACGCTGAGATGTGCCTCGCCCGTTGCATCGCCCTGGGCAATCTTGATGCCGTCCATGCCATCATCACCGATGATGCCGCCCCAAACGGTGTTGTCGAGGTCGAGCACCAGGCACCGACGGCTCTTGCCTCGCATCGCGCCAATGATACGAACGACATGGTCGGCGTAGAGCGGCACGAAGGCGTTGTCGAACGGCAGCTTCGCAAGATTCCAGAGCGGCGGCGAGTGCCAGTCCGCAAGTCCCACGGTCTCGGCGACACCGGCAACATCGAGCAACATGTCGCTCGAGCCCGAGATCGACTGGGCAAGCTTTTGGTTGAAGCTGTCGATTAGGTGCCTGGCAGTGCCGGGAAGCGCGCGGTCGAACGAGCCGAACAATCCCTCCGGCGGCGCGGCGACAGTCTGAACGATGCAGGGCGCTCCGCTGTTGCGGCTTATCGCGGCGCGAATGGTGTCGAGCAGCCTGGCGGCGTCCTCCACCGTCCCGTCGGCCGCCTGTTGATTGCCGGGCGTCGGCCGCAGCGACAGTCCGCGATGATCCAGTGCGACCAGGACCGCATCGGGACGCGCCTTGTTCAGGTCGGACTCGGGATCGAGCGCGTCCTGGAGAAATTGGTCGTACGCGCCGGTGACGCATTTGAGTGAAAAGCCGTGGCGCGCCGCCGTCCCGATCAGGACAGGAACGATCAGATCGAGCGTGCCGTTTCCGATCAAGCCAAGACGAAAGGGCGCGAGCGGCGCCAGCGAGCGCCCTTCCGCCCGAGCCGACTGGATCAGTTTGCCCAACCGGGAAAGCTGGTTCTCGTCTAACGCATGGGTTGCAAGGAACCTGATCTGCTGCCCCAGCTCCCCCACCCCATCGCGAGCAAGCATCTTGCAGCGTGGGACGAAATCGTCTGGGGCCTCTGGAAGCCACGACAGTTCCCTGTACAAATCAACCGACACTGCTGATCCTCGGATTGAAAAAATGATGGCTCACAATCATTACTTATTTTGCGGAGAAAATCCAGACGATCCACATACTCGGTTAAGCCCGTTAACGAGGCACTTTCGTGGCGCCAAAGTAGACAGCAGCGACATGTTGCGCAGTTCGAAACAAACGGGCAAAAACCCTCGCGCAGCTGTAAGGAAAGTGTCACGCTCCCGCCCAATCCTGCGTGTCGTTTACCTCAAGGCGAGATCGCTGTTTACCTCGTGGCGACATTCACCGCTGTCGGAAGTAAGAGAAGGCCATGGAACAACCGTTGATCACAACTTGTATTCCGACGCGCGAGCGCGCCGAGACCCTGGCTCACACCCAGCGTACCCTCACTTCCGAAGATTGTTCGGACTGCGAATTTGGTGGTTCGGGCAATGCCAACAATCAAGCGCCTGGCGACGATGATGACTTCCTTGTTTCCAACATCCTCCTGACATTTCGGCAAATTCTGCGGACGCAAGTCGAACGAAATATCTGAAAGGCACATTACGATGGATACGCCCGAACTTACGATTGGCTTGCCGGTCTATAACGGAGCCCCGCAGCTCGCGACCGCCGTCGACAGCCTGCTGAACCAGACTTTTCGAAACTTCGTACTCGTTATTTCTGACAACGCGTCGACTGACGAAACCGCCTCCATTTGCCAAGCCGCAGCACAGAACGACAGTCGGGTGGTGTACGTTAGGCAGCCGAGCAACATCGGAGCATTTCCGAACTTCCGCTACCTTCTGGACAGGGCCTCGACGCCATATTTTATGTGGGCCGCTCACGACGATCGCTGGGACCCAACCTTCGTCGAAAAGAACCTCGCATTGCTGAAGCTAAACCCGCAGGCGATCGCGAGCATCTCTCGCGTAGAGTTTCAAGATGGCGGGCGGTTTGCCTTCGAATCCACATCAACTTTTCCCCTTCAGGGAGACGTCCGGGAAAACTTGAGCAGATTCTGGCAGCTCCCCAAAGATGCATCGCGATTCTACTCAATTCATCGCACGGACCTATTGCGTCGCTGTGTGCCGAATATTCCGCCCTATCATGCCTACGATTGGCTGGTCATCGCATTAACGCTAACGCACGGCCACTACCTCGAGGTACCCGAAGTGCTCATGTGGCGAGGTGCGTCTGAATCAGATCGTTACCTCCGACAAGTCAAACGCGACAATCGGAACGTTTTCCTGCGCGCGTTTCCGCTGCTGCCGACGACCTACTATGCGCTAAGACTTATCGGACTGCGCCAGCTCGATCGCAGCCTTTTGAGCCTCATACGCCTTAATCTTTTGCATCATCAGACCTACGTGGCTTTCGCGATAAAGCACCACCCCTGGCTGTTCCGGCCGTTGCGATGGACATTTCGTATATTTGGTCTAAACATGTTATTTGACAGGTGGCGGCAGCACCCGAAGGATTCTCGCAGCAATTCATCAACTTAATTTTTCAATCTCAGGGTGCGATGGCAAGCCGTCAATTCATCAACATAGCTGCAAATTTCGTTGGCGTTGGCGCGAGCGTTGCTCTGCCGCTCATCTTCAACGTCGCATATTATCGATATCTTGGAGGCGAGAACTACGGCCTGATCGGCTTCTACGGCTCTCTTCTGCTGCTAGCGTATCTGCTCGACATGGGGTTGACACAGACAACGGTGCGCGAGTTGGCGCGCCGCGCTGCTGACCCGGAACGTGCCGGGGAAATGCGCCTGGTCGTATTCACGCTCCAGTGCATTTATGGCGCCGTCGGACTTACTCTCGGTCTACTCGTGGTCCTGTCATCGCACTGGCTCGCAGAGAACTGGCTAAAGCTGGATCAGCTACCGACCGCCGAGGCGTCGTCCGCTATCGCCAGAATGGGCGCAATGCTTGGGTTGTCGTTTCCGTCCATCTTGTTCAGCGCGGTCTTGCGCGGACTTCAACGACAGGTGCTTAGCAATGCACTCACAATCGTCGTTGCCGTTTTGCGCGGAATACTAGTATTGGCTTGCCTCACCTTGTTCGGCGCAACATCGAGAACCTTCTTCACGACTCAAGTATGCATCTCTGTGGGCGAATTAGGTATTCTTGCTACCGTTGCCTGGTTGCTCTTGCCACCATCTAGCACGAACACTCACTTCAACTTCGATTTCCTGAAAAGCATCTGGCGCTTCACCTCGACCAATGGTCTCGCCGTATTGATTGGTCACCTCATGATGTTGAGCGACCGGATTATCCTTAGTACGTTTCTGCCTCTTAAGGTCTTCGGCATCTACACACTGTCGGTCACAGCTGCTTCGATGGTAACGAAGCTTAGTGGCCCCTTCAGCAATGCCTATTTTCCCCATTTCGTCGAGTTGGCCGAGCAGGGACGACATGAGTCGCTTTCCGAAAGCTATCACACTGCTACCCAGCTCGCGTCCGCGGTGATCATATCCACCGGCATCATTCTGATGTTTTACGCTAGAGACGCCATATTCTTGCTCACCAACGACCCCATGAATGCTGCAGTAGTCGCCCCAGCGCTAACCCTATTTGCAGCTGCGAACACTTTGAATGCTCTCATGTGGCTACCGCACACCCTGCAGCTTGCCGCCGGTGTCGCCAAATACACGCTGCGGATCAACATTGCTCAAGCTGTAATGTATCTGCCCGCTCTTCTGTTGCTTGTCCCCCGTTACGGCATCTATGCGCCCCCGGCACTGTGGCTCATCGTCAATGCGGTCAATCTGCCGATCTTCATCACGCAGACACACAAAACCGCGTTGCACGGCGAAGCCTGGGAATGGGTCAAACACGCCATGATGGCACCAAGCATCTCCATCGTGACCGTCGTCGGCATCGGCACCTTGCTAGCACCCACCACCGTCTCCTGGCTTATCACTTTACCCTGGCTCTCGGCGAATTTCGGCCTCGCAATCGCCGTCTCGGGACTGGTTACGCCCAAAGCCAGGCAGTTGATCCGCTTGCAGCTGTCAAGACTAAGCGCATAACCTAACTCGACCAGCGCGCAACAATTTCCCTCAGATTCTGCTCAATAGTTTGTTGAACGCGCCCCGCATCAAACTGCAGTTCCGCCTTTCGACGAGCTGAATTACCCAGCTGAACACAGAGCTCATCGTTAGTCAGCAGCTTCACGCACGCATCTGCAATTTGAGCGTCCGAATCGCAAATGAGAATTTCGACGCCGTCGATGAAGTTCAATCCTTCGGCTCCTACGGCCGTCGAAATCATTGGCTTCGCATATCCAGCAGCCTCAACGAGCTTAATCCTTGTTCCCCCACCCATAGTTATTGGGCAACAAATTATCCGGGAACGTTTGTAGAGCGCTGACAAGTCGGGAACTATACCTGGAAACTCCAAATTTCGCAGGTCGTTGTTGTAGCCTGGAATTAGATCCGGACGTTTGCCAGCGATGATGAGGCGCGCTTGCGGACACTGCGCCAGAATCCTTGGCCATATTCGCGAAACAAGTCGTCCCGCCGCGACTGCATTCGGTCGATACTCATAAGTGCCAAGGAATAGTATTGTTTGCTCTCTCACAACGACTGGCACGATTTCCGGCAGCGGCAATGCATTGTTTATGGCTCTTACATGCGGAAATCCCAGCCGCTCAAGATACTGTCGGTCCAACTCTGAACAAACAAACGTTCTCCCTGCTCTGCGCGCAGCCCGCTTTTCCGCAAAATAGATCGCCGGCGCTTGCAGAAAATGGGACAATTTGGAAACCAGAGAACTCGCCGAGAGAGCCGCCCGTATCTTCACTCGATGCTCGACATCGTCCAGATCGAATACCACAGTGACGCCAACTTCGGTCCGCGGCAACCTGACCATTGTCATCAACTTGTGAACGAAGACTATCTGAGGTGAATCCTTCAAACACATCGATATCGCCGCAGCTTGTTCGCGACCGCCATACGGATAATAGCGTGGTCGATAGAGGACGGAAAATAGCGACTGCAGGTACTCCCACCAACGCATCGGTAGATTGCGCCGCGGCGCAAGTTTTACGCTTACGCTCACACCCCAGAATCTCGATTGGAGGTCGTCAAGCAATTTCGGATCCATGCTCCACTCCGGAGCGTCAGGGCTTGCAAAATGAAGAATTTCTATCGAATCGGAAATTCTCGACAGCGCCTGCACAAACATTCGGAGTCGCTTATAGACTGCATGAACATCCCTCCCCTCAACTGGCGGGTGAGTGGGCGTCAACACGAGCGCTTTCATTGTGTTGGTCCAGTTTTCGTGATCAATTCATCAAAGCAGGTTACTCGACTAGGTAAACAACATCTAGAAGTGACTATGGAAGCGGCAGTTGGGCAAATAGAAATCAAGTTTCCGGCGGGGCGCGCATTTTAATCATTAGCGGTAGCAAGCAAGAGTTTTTGCGAAGAGCGTTGCACGCGTGGGCTCCATTTGCTACCCGTATTCTGATACTCGTATTCGTCGACAGCTCAGTGAACATTGAAGCGTATATCCCATGAAAGTTGTGCTACTCGCAGGTGGACTTGGAACTCGCATCAGCGAAGAGACCCAGGTCAAGCCGAAGCCGATGGTCGAAATCGGGGGACGGCCCATCCTCTGGCACATCATGAAGATCTTTTCCGCCTACGGTTTGAATGATTTCATCGTTTGCCTGGGGTACAAGGGCTACATCATCAAGGAATACTTCGCGAACTATTTTCTCCACATGTCGGATGTAACCTTCGATATGGCCGCGAATTCAATGACCGTGCACGAGGCCAAGGCAGAACCGTGGCGCGTCACCTTGGTCAATACAGGCGAGGAGACGATGACCGGCGGACGCCTGAAGCGCGTCCGCGATTTCGTCGGGGAAGATGATTTCTGCTTCACTTACGGCGACGGCGTCGCTGATGTCGACATAACAAAGCTGGTGAGCTTTCATCGAGCCGAGGGGCGACTCGCTACGATGACAGCAACCCAGCCGCCCGGCCGCTTTGGCGCCATCGATCTCGACGGCACACGTATCAAGCAATTCATCGAAAAGCCAAGAGGCGATGGCAATTGGATCAATGGCGGATTTTTCGTGTTGTCGCCCAAGGTCATCGATTACATCACCGATGATGGGACGTACTGGGAACTTGATCCGTTGCAACGGCTTGCTGCCGACAACCAGTTGTCTGCTTATCTGCACGCCGGCTTCTGGCATCCGATGGATACGCTGCGAGACAAGCTTTATCTTGAAGACCTCTGGGCGCGCGGCAAGGCTCCTTGGAAAGTATGGTGATGACTTCCGAATTCTGGAATGGCAAGCGTGTTCTTCTGACGGGGCACACCGGTTTCAAGGGCGCATGGCTATCCCTTTTTCTCGAGAAGCTTGGAGCTCGAGTCACCGGGCTCGCGCTTGCGCCAGATCAAAATCCCAGCCTCTTTGAGATCGCCGGCGTCGATCGGGGCTTACGCTCGATCATCGGCGATATCCGCGATCTGCCCACCGTTGAGCGCGCCGTTATCGCTGCCGAGCCAGACATCGTCATCCACATGGCAGCCCAGGCGCTGGTGCGCCGCGGCTACAGGGAGCCGGTCGAGACCTACGCAACCAACGTGCTCGGCACCGTGCACGTGCTCGATGCGGTGCGGCGCCTGTCGAAGGCACGCGCTTGCGTCGTGGTCACTAGCGATAAATGCTACGAAAACCGCGAATGGCTCTGGCCCTATCGCGAGGATGAGCCGATGGGCGGGCGAGACCCATACTCCAACAGCAAGGGCTGCGCGGAGCTGGTCGTCAGCGCCTACCGCTCATCCTATTTCGCGCCGGCCGGAATCGGATTGGCCAGCGCGCGTGCAGGCAATGTCGTCGGCGGTGGCGACTGGTCCGAGGACCGGTTGATTCCTGACCTGTTCCGCGGCTTTATCGATGGCAAGCCGACACTGATCAGGCAGCCGGACTCTATCCGCCCCTGGCAGCACGTACTTGAAGCTATTAGCGGCTACCTATTACTTGTCGAGCGGCTCTGGAGCGATCCGGATTTGTTTGCGCAGGGTTGGAACTTCGGCCCACCCGATGTCGGCGCCGTTCCCGTTCAAGCGATTGCGGATACGCTCGTCGCCAGATGGGGAGACGGAGCGTATTGGATCCGCGACAGTGAGTCGGGCGTCCACGAGGCGAATGTGCTGAAGCTCGACTCGACGAAGGCCCGAACACTACTTTCATGGAAACCGAAGCTCACCGTTGAGCAATCGCTGGACTGGATCGTGAAATGGTATCGCGCCTATGTCGCACGTGCTGATATGCGGAATTTCACGACCGCTCAAATAGAAGAATACGAAGCTCGTGACTTGGACGCTTGAGGTGAGCGCAAACTAGGCTTTGGTTTGCGTGTAGAATTCGGCTTCTGCGTCCCAAGCCAGCTTTTCGTTCCAGCCAAGCACCTCCTCATCGACTCTATCAGTGTTAATCCTGATCATCGGTTCTCCAAACTCCTTTTGATCAAGAAGCGTTATTGGACAAGGTATTCTCAAGCGGGAAGCCATTTCCGCTGCAAAGCGATTGGCAAAAGCGCCCTGACTTTCAACATAAAAGCTCGGATTTGTTCGCGTTATCCCAGAACACTGGGGGAGCCTCTCCGCGAATGCCGCGTATGCCGCAGCCAAGAGATCGACGTGGATATTGTCTCGCACATACAGCGGGGTCCGGACCGCTGGCACTTCGCCCCTGAGCCAGGATTGCATGAGATAGTTGCAGAAGCGGGGTTCCTCGAACGGCCCAATCGGATTCGGGATGACGAATTTGCCCAAATTGAAATTCATGGTTTGACTAAGAAAGCGATAGACCTGCCACGTAAGCCCCTTCGACAGCCCATATGGGGAAAATGCGCGCAGGGGCGCGTTGCCTGCGCCTTCGTCCTGCTCAAAGACCGAGCCGGTCAAGAGCACGGCAGCCATGCCACCATCTAGCATAGCCCTTAGAACAGCACGCAGATTGGACGTGTTATCTGATAGCGCAGCCATCACATCAAAATCAGCACTACGATAATCTTGCCCGGTCCGAGCTGCGTGTTGGCACCAGATATCCCACGAATCCGACCTAGCGAGATCGAGAAAACGGGGAGAGCCAAACGGACAATCCTCTACAACGTGGGCAACTCGCCTGAGCTCAGCCACACGCCTGCCCCGCAGGTCGGAATAGTTGCTGCCCCGGAGTGGCGCGACAACCGTGTGACCATTTACGTTGAGGCGACGTGCAAACCAAAGGCCGGTAAAGGAGCTTCCGCCGGTCAAGAGAATCTTCACACCATCCCCCGCAAGAGCTCAGAGCCATGAAACTTGGGGCTAAAATCCGGCCAGCTTCGGTCTTTCGGCGAAATATCGACTGGCGTCCGCGGCCACTTCACATTAAATCGCGGGTCGTCGAAACGAAGGCCCCGCTCCTGCTCTGGGGCATAAAACTCCGTCACGAGATAAAATGCCTCCGTACTGTCCTCCAACGTAATAAGGCCATGGGCGAAGCCTCGCGGGACAAAAATTGCCAATCGATTCTCTGCTGTCAGCTCCACACCAAACCAATGACAGAACGTTGGCGAGTCCGGCCGCAAATCGATAATCACGTCATATAGCGCACCTTGTATACACCGTACGATTTTGATCTCCGCGGCTGGAGGCAACTGATAGTGCATGCCGCGCAGCGTTCCCGCTTTTGCGCTAAGCGCATTGTTCATTTGAACCACATTGATTGGAATCCCAGCGCTTTCGAATTCACGCTGACAAAACGCACGCGCGAAGAAACCTCGATCGTCAGCGCGCCTTTCCAACTCAATCGTGTAAGCGCCTGGGAGTGGAGCCGGATGGAATTTCATAGTTGCGAGACCTCTTAGACATAGGACTTGAGAGCGATCGGAATTTCCAATCGGACGGGCTACATACGATACAACGAAATGACATCAGCCTCAGCAGACATCCGGCGACCGATACACGTCCACGCAAGTAATTATTGAAGGGACTTAATGGCACCAAGGTCACCGAGGACGAATAGAGAAAGATCCGCTCTGGCAGAAGCCATCCTCTGTATCTCCGCAGCATAATTTGGATTCATGATCACGACCGCTGAACCGTTTGGGAGATCATTGTACGACAGGATCGGCAAGGCTGTGACCGGGAGAAACTTCCCAATTTTCTTGGGGTTGATGTCCACGACCCCGGCCAGATTCTGGCCTTCGACTAAGAGCGCAAACGTCACACCTTTCGATGCAGCCCCCCACAAATATGTTGGACGATCGCACTCCTTCAAGAATGCACGCCACGAATGTACGATTGAGCTCACGCGATCTCTAAAACGCGATGTTTCGACTGGATATCTCGACGCTGTTGGCAATGAGCTTGTTTGTAGGCTTGGCTTAGCTTCAACCCAAAGATATTGATCCCCAAAAACACCTTCGATATTTACAACCTCAAATCCGGCCCTCTGAAGGGCAATAGAAATCGAGCACTTCGAAAATATCGAACAATGTTCATAAAAAATATCCTGAACCTGCAGGCTCGAAACTATCCAGTCAATATCCGGAGTTTCCAGGAACAGCCGCGCGACAGGAGTATTCTGTATCGCACTTCGAATGGCACGCAAGAAAGGCAGTGGACCGGCAATATGCTCAATCGTATGACGAGCTACAATGAATTCCGCCCCCCCCGGCACGACGGATGCTGCGTGAGCGTCGAAAAGGCGTCGGTAGATGGTGGCGTTAAATGGGCCGCCTCCATCATCACCACGCCAGCTAGGATCAAAACCGAATAAGCAGATCTGCCGGGAGAGCCGCTGCGCTAGCATTTCGACAAACGTAGCTTGCCCACAACCTATTTCTACCAGGCTTGCCGATTTCGGCGCCATGCCCGCAACTACTCGATCTGCCATACTTGACATGTGCGATTGAAAAGCAACGGACTGCATTTGATCATTATCGTAGTCGGGATCGTACTTGATGAGCCCCTCATCGAAGGCGCGGTTCCAGGCGAAGCCGCAGCCGCTGCACTTTGCCATCTCTAGCACACCAGACGGCGCCATCCTCGCTGCTTGAGCAGTAGGCCAGACACGGTTCTGCAAAATCGGAACGTGAGGACGATAGTCCAAGAGGGTAGAGTCTTGTGTACCGCAGATTGGGCAAGTCATTAGTTGATTCTCACATCGCAGTTGAGATCAGCTAGCCTAGGCGATCGAGCTTGGAAAAACTCGCCTTCGATAACGATTAGGCGATCCTCTTCAAATAACTCTCCGGCCATCCAGTGATCACCTTGTCGAGATCGCTCTCGTTGAACCGCCACTTCGGGTGTTCAAGAGCGAATTCTGGATGACGGGCGAGGAACTCTTCGTTCGCCGCACACGGATTGTCGCCCTTCCAATTCGGATTGCCCCGCGGGGTGTCATAGACAGTTCGCATAATTCCGTCGGTCGAAACGATGTAGGACCCCTTCGTGACTACATCGTGATAGGCCTCGAGTTCGGCCGCGACGTGCGCCTTTGTATGGTTCGAATCCAAAATCAACAGCACAGTGTCGCCGGGCTTCACGTGAGATTTCACTTCGGCGACCACGGTGGCATCAATTGAAGAGCCCTCGATCATAGTAATCATAGGACGGAGCTCATGATCGTCCATTGCTGCACGATTATGCGGCCGAATTTCAATGTCGACACCCACGACTCGCCCCTTCCCTATCGCCTTGAGAAGAGACGCCGAGAAGATCAAAGACCCCCCATGCGCGATGCCTGTCTCAATGATGACATCCGGCTTGACGGCATAAATCACCTCCGCCAGGCGCACCATGTCTTCCGGATGCTGAATAATCGGGCGGCCCAGCCAGGTGAATGTGTAGGAGTATTTCGCCTGCCAGCTCAGCTTCATCCAAATATCGGATAGCGCCTCGAATGCCTCCTTCGAGTAAAGGTCCACCTTACGATCGGTCGAGCCGTCCCCAAGCACAACGGATTTGCTGTCGGTATCAATCGTAATCTTCATTCAAGATCTCCGTTATGTATCGTTGTTAGGCTTTCAACCCGTACGATGGCAAGCTGGCCTACAGCCTAATCGCACCAGATCGTCAGAAACACACTCATCTACGTGCCAACCTGCGCGGACCGAGCAAAGAAGTCCCTGATTTTCCTTTGCACCTGGACGAGGTCGTAGACCGCCTCGGCCTTCTGGCGTGCCGCCAAACCCAGCCGTATGCACAAATCTTCGTCAGCGAGCAGTTGCACGCAGGCATTTGCAATGTCGTCGTCCGAGTCCCGGATCAGGATCTCTTCGTTGTCGGTCATACCCAGCCCCTCTGCGCCGATTGCCGTTGAAACCATGGGCTTGCCATATCCCGCGGCCTCGACCAGCTTGACGCGCGTTCCGCCGGCGATGGTTATCGGACAACAGATGACCCGGGACCGCCGGTAGAGCAGGCTCAGATCGTCCACGATTCCGGTATATTCGACGTTCGGCACCTTGCGGCTGAAGGCCGGAATAAGATCAGGACGATTTCCGGCGATCACAAGACGCGCTTCAGGCTGTCTGCTTGCGATCTTCGGCCAGATGTTCGAGATGAGCCGCTCAGCGGCAAGCACGTTGGGCGGATATTCGTAGTTGCCGAGATACAATACGGTCGGCTCGCCTGGTTGGCTTGGGACCTCCTGCGGAATCGGGAGAGCGTTTGGGACCGATTGTACCCGCTCACCCATGCCCAACTTTGCGAGATAGCGCCTGTCGAGCTCCGAACAAACGAATGTCATTGCTGCGATCTTTGCAGCCTTCATCTCCGCAAAATAGATTCCCGGGATCTGGATCAGGTTGAACAGCTTGGAAACAAGGCTGCTGGAACTCAGCGAGGTCCGAATCTTCACCCTGTGCTCAACGTCATCCAGATCAAAGAAGATCGGCGCGTTATTGCCCTTGATACGAAAGAATGGCGCCATGCCTGTGATGCGATGCGCCAGAACCAGGCACGGCTCCTCGTCCAATTGCGACGATATCGCCGCGACCTGTTCATCCCCGACGTATGGAAAAAATCGCGGGCGGGTCAGCACCGAATAGGGGGAGCTGACATGCTGCCACCAGCGGATGGCGTTCTTGCGTCTCGCCACCAGCCTGACCCGCACATTCGTGCCCCAGTACTTGGATTGTGCACGATCAAGCTCGCAGGGATCCTGCTTCCATTCGGGGGCGTTCGGCTCGACAAAATGGAGCATGGTGACGGAATCCGACATCTCTCCGAGCACCTGCACGAACATTCGAAGTCGCTTGAAAATGGCGTGAACATCCCTGCCCTCCACTGGAGGATTGGTCGGGGTAACAACCAGAGCCTTCATAAAGTCTGCCGCCTCGTCCGATTGGCACAAGATTTCATCCGTGACGCTCCTGGTTCACCAGACCACAAGTCCGGGGCCTGCGCTGTTCGCAACGCCATCATATGGCGGTGCCATGGTCGAATTTTGCATAGAACATGCCAAAGACGGCCACAGTTTGCCGCGCTGGAAGGATCGAAGAAGTTGTCGGACAGCGTTGTCCGATCCGCAACCTTCTTATTGCCCGTCGCAGGGCGGAACCATTGCATCATGCGGACCATATAGTCCAAAGCGAGCGCCGCGCTCAATCTGGTTGCAAGCTTCGTTAACACGGGCTGTTGACGTTTTTTCGTCGCAGTCCTCGTTAACAGGAGGGAATTGCGTACGCGCGGCTCAACTCCGGGCCGTCGCTGCTCGATGCATGGCGAGAATTGAAGTTGCACCCGGGGGCATGTAGTTTCCAGCGTCTCGGGAGACCATCACCCGCGCGATCAAGCAACAAGCTATCCACAGGCGAACCTCCTCCCGCAAACCCGGCGTCAAATCGATGACCACTCTTGAAATAAGGCATCACCGGAGCCGAGCCCTGCTCGGCCTCTTCGTCGCGATCACCCTCAGCTCGACGTCGGTTGGCGTGGCCCAGGTTTCCAACTTCGGAAAATCGACGGCTCCGGTCTACGGCGGAATTGGGGTTTCGCCCCAGCCATCCAACCGCTTCTTGGGAATGACGGGAACGTTCGCCCCACCTCACAAGGCGCCGGACGGCCGGTCCTGCATCTCGGTCAACCCTCTGACGCATCCTCAGACCCTCAATCCAAAGATCATCGATCAGATCGTCCTCGTGAACAATATCTGTGGCCAATCGATCAAGGTCCAGGTCTGCTATGCTGGCAGCACGGATTGCATTATTGTACCCTTGACCGGGTATCAGCGACTGCAGAGAACTTTAGGAGTAACATCGGGATCGACGTCGTTCAGATTCGAATACCGTGAGCTTTACTGAAACCTTTTCAAGCCGAGCCCCTCTGAGTTGTGCGCCCCCATCTATCTATTCCCGGCTTCTTGCGAACATCCATTGAGCGATCGACAAACCCAGACATTCCGATGAAGCGAGCTAGACCCCGCACCGCCCACCTCGGTTCGCGCATCCTGGTCGGCCTGATCGTAGCCTGCGCGTTGATGACGTCCGCTTTCCTGTGGTTGAGACCTACCCGGAGCGAAGCACTTCGGCCCAAAGACCTTCCGGCCCAATACACGCTGAAGCTGAACGGTCCGATATCGCCGGCATCCGCTGGAGCCATTGTCGGCGTGGCTGACGGCCTGTACGCACGGGCGGGCCTTGACGTCCGCGTCGTTGGAGGAAAAGCGGATAACGACGCCATAGCTGCGGTGGCCGCCGACGAAAACACCATCGGCATCGCCTCGACGGCCGGATTTCTCATTGCGCGATCGCAAGGATTGCCAATCGTGGCTTTCGCCGGAAGCTACGCGGTCAGCTCGGTCGAGTTTTTCGCCCTGCCCGAAACCACTTTGCTGATGCCGTCGGATCTGGAGGGAAAGCGCATCGGCTATCGGGCCGATCCGGACCTCTCTTCCATTCTTTACGAGTTCATCGCAAAGAATTCGCTGGCCGAGAGCAAACTGCTGCTTACGAACAGCGATACCGGCCTGCAGGACCTTGTGGACCGAAAGATAGACGTCCTTCTCGGTCGCATTGACGTTGAAGGCCTGGAATTGGCGCGATTGAAGATCGATTACAAGGCGCTTAGCCCGGCGTCCTACGGAGTTCACGCCGCAGGACCAGTATACTTTGTCCAGGAACGCGCGCTTGCTAAGCGACTCAATCTAGAGAGATTCATCATAGCCACCGCAAACGGCTGGAGCGCTGCATATTCCAACTATGAGAGAACGGGGCCGCTCATCGCCAGCTCCCTTGACACGCCGCTTCCTCTCCCGCTGATCTCTCGCCTGATGGATACGCAGCGCCACTTCTTGCGCCCCTATGGAGTGCGGTTCGGCGAACTGGATGCGAGGCGCAGTCGTGTCCTGCAGTCGCAACTTCTGATGCGGCGGAGCATTCGTGCGCCAGTCGACCTAAACCGCGCCTTTGACTACGATGTCCTGAACGGGGCGTACCGTAGCGAGGCAATCAATCTAAATCGCATTGAGCCCTGATCCGATGTCCAACGCTCCTCAAGTCATCATTTTCGGCGGCGCCGGCTTCATCGGAACGCATCTGGCTGCCCACCTCGTCGCGTCTCAGAAATACGAGCGGATCGTCTCGGTTGACATCGGACAGCCGAGAGAGAGAGTAGCCGGCGTTGAGTATTTGCACCACGATGTGCGCGAGGCGCTCAATCCCGATATCTCCAAGGGGAGCCCTGCCGATATTTTCAATCTAGCTGCCGTCCACGTCACGCCGGGACATCCGGACGGCGACTACTATTATACGAACGTATTGGGAGCCGCGAACGTCTGCAAGTTTGCAAACGAGACCGGCAGCAAGAATTTGGTCTTCACGAGCTCGATCTCGATTTATGGACCCAACGAGGCGGCGCTTGACGAGGGGTCCACTCCGGCACCGGTAAGTGCCTATGGGCGATCAAAGCTCGCAGCCGAAAAAATCCATCTGCTCTGGCAATCCGAGACTTCGGATCGAAAGCTCACCATTGTTCGGCCCGCAGTTATCTACGGACTTCACGAGCATGGGAATTTCACCCGACTCGCACGCATGATGAAACGGAAGGCCTTCGTCTATCCGGGACGGACAGATACAATCAAATCCTGTGGTTACGTGAAGGATCTCGTCGCTTCAATGATCTACATGTCGGTCCAGAATGACGGTGCATCCATCTACAATTTCTGCTTCGAGCACAGGTACACGATCAGTGAGATCTGCGCAGCGTTTTCCCGCGTAGCGGGCTATGCCAGGCCGCAATTGACAATCCCGATCTGGTTCATGGACCTCGCCGTACTTCCATTTGAGGCATTGCACTCGATCGGCTTGAAGACGGGAATCAACCGCGACCGCCTCCGGAAACTCTGGTTCTCGACGAACATCCTGCCGAAACGCCTTGTCGCGAGTGGCTTCAAATATTCATATGACCTTGAAAGCTCGCTCGCAGAATGGAAGGGAACGTCGCGCCTGAAGGACTTCGATTAGGAATTCTTTGGCGAAGCCGATGTCTCCCTCATTGAGAACAGAGCTGATGTTCGCATCACTGGACCGCACGACGCCCATCGGCGCGGCAACCAGGATCCAACGCTGTGCCGGGATCGCAGCGACATTCGGCCTGAGTGCGGTTATCGCCCTGGCGCCGCTCCCATTCGGATCGATGGATACGCGTGTCATCGCAATCTGGGTCTTGACGCTCGCCGCTGTGCTTCTGTTGGCGAGTTCAAGCCGGATGAGCTCCCGCGACACTGCCGTGACGGCTGGATTTGCCGCAATCGCGCTGGCCTGGATCTTTGTGGTAAGCGAGCAACTGGGCCTGATGTCGCTTTTGTCCACATGGACGACGGTTCCGATCTGGAAGCAAGCCTCGGCAATCCTTGGAGAAGAGCTAAAGGGCTCCACCTCAGTGGCCCGCAATCAGCCCTTCTTTTCGGCCGGATCGCAAATTGCCTGCGCGCTGTCCATGTTGTGCGGATATCTCGTCGGCCGGAACAGGCGCGCAGCTTACGTTGTGCTTTTCGCTTTCCTGGGCTCTGCACTGGTTTACGCGTTGTACGGAATGCTCGCCTTCAGCTTCTGGCCAAACTATTGGCTCTGGCAGCAGAAATATAACTACCTGAATTCGGTGACCGCGACCTTCATCAATCCGAATGTCGCGGCGTCCTATTTCGGGGCCGCAAGCTTGGGATGGATCCTTGTACTTGCGGACTCGAGGCGAAGGAGTTCGTCTGGAGTGCCGCTGCGCTGGCACGAGGCCATCCGATATCATCTGCATTCAACGTCCCGACGAAAACTGCTCTACGTGCTGGCATGTTTCGTGATGTTCATAACCACGATGATGACCGGATCGCGCGCCGGCGTGGTGTTGTCCCTGGTCGCCGTCGCCGGCGCTCTCCAGATTCATTTTCGCCGCGAATTGCGAACGCGTCGGCGGCTTTGGCTGCTCCCCATTGCCACGCCGCTGCTGGTGGTCGGGGCGATCTCGATTGTTGCGCCCCGGGTGAACGAGCGGTTTGGCGTGCAGGGCTTCTTTGATTTGGGTCGGTGGTACACCTACCAGTCAACAATCGAGATCATCCGGGATTACCCGTGGCTGGGAACCGGTCTCGGCACGTTTAGGTTGATATTCCCGACGTACCGGACCGGAAACGTTCCCTCCTACGGAATTTGGGAGCAGGCTCACAACACGACGCTGGAAGTTGCCTCGGAAATGGGCATTCCCTTTGCGCTAGCCGTAGCGACCGGCTGGCTCGTCATCTTTGGGTTGCTGGGGAAAGGGATGGTATCCCGCAATCGCGATGCAATATTGCCAACGGCGGCGTTTTGGATCGGTCTGCTGGCTGTCGTCCATTCACAGGTCGACTTTCCGTTGCAGGTTCCGGGTTTTTCGTTGGCCATTTGTCCCATTTTGGGCATGGGAATAGCCCAGTCGTTCTCTAGCAAGGCTGGACCATTAACCGAGGTCGATCAACGAACCAAGCGGCGCTGTACATTTGGCTAATTTTCTTTTAAAAACACATAATTACGGAAATATGGAAGAGGTCACGATTATGCAGGCTCCAGGACGCGCATTGCCATCGAAGCTGGTGTTTTCGGCCGTGCTCTGTGCGCTCACTTTCGGTTTGCCTACGATCGGTCTGGCAGCCTGCGTCAATGATCCCGTTGCAGCGCAGAAGGCCGCGTCCTTCACCACCAATCCCGCCTCGTTGCTGCAAGGACCCAGCGGGCCGCGCAGCCCCGACGAGGTCGCGGCGGACGTGCAGACCTTCGTTGCATCCTATCCTCAGGCGCTGCCCGCGGTGCTGGACATCCTAAAGGACCTGACCGGCAAGGGTCCTTCGACCTCTGACTTGCAGAAGGCGATTGGCACCGGCCTCGGAAAGGCGGCCAATGTTTGCAAGACGACTGATTTGACCTTCTCGTTGGAGATCCAGGGTAATCTTGGTGCAACCGGCTCTCCCGACGCCAATGCACAATACGCGGCCCTTACCGGCAATGATCCGACGCGGGCCGTTGCTCTCTCAGGCGCAGCGACCGGCTCTTCGGGTGGTGTCGGAGGTCAGACCTCTTCGACTGGCAGCACATTCAGCGGGGGCACGTCGCTCCAGACTTTCGTCTCCAACAGCGTGTCGAACAACCCGACCAATTATTTCTCCTCCAGCGTGAGTAGCGCTGGCTCGAGCAGTATCTCAACGACGACGACCATCGTCTGCACCGTTTCGGGTTCCTGCTGAAGCCGCTGCTTACTATCGCGCTTCAGCGTCTGATTTGGCCATCCAAATATCGAGTTTGGAGGCCAAGGGTGTTGATTTGAGTAGTCTCACCCCAAATCCGTTCAGATAGGCCTACTGGATGCTCCAAACACGACTTTCATCGCCTCCCTCGGCACCGGTCCAAGGAGCCGAAGCGCCTTCTCTGGACCAGAGTATTTCCGCGGCTATTGGCCTCCTTAGCCGGCAGTATCCCGTGATGATCATCACGTTGCTGGTTTGCCTCGGCCTGGCGGGAACATATCTGGTCATGGCGACAAAGCGCTACACGGGCACAGCCGTGTTGATGATCGATAGTCGCAAGATGCAGGGCCTGCAGACGCAGGCAAATTCTAGCCCAGACAGCCCCATCGATTCGGCAATGGTCGACAGCCAGGTCGAAGTTCTGAGGTCCGAGACAATCGCATCGGCGGTGATCCGGGATCTGCACCTTCTCGACTCGCCGGAGTTTATGCGCTCCGACGACGGGCTGTTGAGCGGGCTGTCGAGACTATTTTCCGGCTTCTTTCCAGAAGAAAAGCCATCGGATCTCGAACTGTTGCGAACGGCTATGGGGAAGGTCCAATCAGGGATCACGATCAAGCGCGTTGGGTTAAGCTACGTTATTGAGATCGCCTACCAGTCCACCTCTCCCGAATTGGCGGCCAGGATCGCCAACGCGATCGCGGAAAACTACATCACAGACTCCCTTGAATCGAAATACCAGGCCTCCCGCCGGGCTGCAGTCTGGCTTCAGGATCGCCTCAAGGAGCTTCGGGCTCAGGCCTCTACGGCTGAGCGTGCGGTGGTCGACTACAAGGCAAAGAATAATATCGTGGATGCGGGCGGACGCCTGCTGACAGAGCAACAGCTCGCCGAACTCAATAGCGCGCTGACCGAAGCCCGCGCAAAACGCGCAGAAGCCGAAGCGAAGCTGCAGCGCATTACGGCGATCTTGAATGCCGATGAGAGCGACTCTCAGGTCATTCTGAATGACTTGGCGACCGTCAATGATTCCATGGCCAATCCGGTCATTACAAAGCTGCGCCAAACCTATCTTGATTACTCCGCTAAATCCTCGGACTGGTCCAACCGATATGGCTCAACCCACCTTGCTGTGGTGAATCTGCGCAACCAGATGCGCGAGATCCGGCGTTCCATCCTGGATGAACTTCGCCGGACGGCTGAGGCCTATAAGAGCGATCTCGCGATCGCAAACGCTCGCGAGCAAGCGAGCCAAAAGAGTCTGAACGATACGATCGCCGTATCCAACGACACGAGCCAAGCCCAGATTGTCCTGCGGGAGCTGGAGAGCAACGCTCAAAGCGCTCGTGCGCTGTCAGACAATTTCCTACAGCTTTACATGGTGTCGGTGCAGCAGCAGTCGTTCCCGATCACCGAGGCGAGAGTCATTACGCAGGCCTCGGAACTGTCAGCGCCTAAGACGTCTCCAAAAACGCTTCTCGTTCTCGTAGCCGCCATCGTTGGAGGATGCGTCGTTGCCAGCATGGTCGCGCTCCTCCTGGAAATGCTGGACCGTGTCTTCAGGACCGTGCATCAGGTCGAGGGACTGCTACAAACGAATTGTCTCGCATCAATCCCGGTCGTTGATCTTAGCACAGACGAGGGCGCTAACCGCTCCCTGGGCCGTCTTAGAGGTTTGCTGCCCAGCAAGATTATTCGGTCGAATTCGCCGCAGTCACGTCAAGGCTCCGGAGGGAACAGGCCGGGCCAACCGATCGAATCCGGAACAACTCAATCGCCCCTCCCCGTCGACCGGAAGCTTGCGATGGGCAATAGTGTCGGACGCTTCGCTATCAACTCGCCTTTTTCGCGGTTCGCGGAAGCATTTCGTTCGATCAAGCTGGCGACCGATCTGAGCAATTATGGTACGCCGCACAAGGTGGTTGCGGTCACGTCGGCGCTTCCTAATGAAGGTAAGTCGACCGTGAGCGAAGCGATGGCTCAGACGACGGCCCAAAGCGGTCTCCGAACCCTTCTCATCGACGGCGACATTCGCAATCCGAGTCTGACCCATCGTCTTAGCCGAGCAGCAGCGGTTGGGCTGATCGACGTGGTCTTCGGCGAGACAGAACTCAAGGACGCGCTGTGGGTTGACCCGCAGACCAATCTGCACTTCCTTCCTTGCGTGATAACCTCGAGATTCTCAAACTCGAGCGATCTGCTCGCCTCCCCGCAGATGGAGAAGTTCTTTCAGCACGTTCGTGAGCGCTACGATCGGGTCATCCTGGACCTGAGCCCTCTGGCGCCCATCATCGATGTGCGGGCAACGGGCACGCTGGCCGATTCCTACATCCTGGTTATCGAGTGGGCGCGATCGAAAGTCGACATCGTCGAGCGTGTTCTAAGAGAGACACCCGTGGTGCGCGAGCGCCTAATGGGCGCGGTTCTCAATAAGGTGAATTTGGCCGCGATGAGCCGCTACGATACAAACAGTGGGGGCTACTACCGCAACCGCTACTACTCGCGATACGGGTACGTGGAATAGCGGACGGTGATAAATGCCTTGGGCAGATTGGTTCTCGTCCTAGTCGCCCTGCTTTCTGCGATCTGGGCCATCGTCTTTTTCCTGAATCCAACCCAGGAGGGACGGCTCGGAAACGTTGCGAACGCAGTTCTCTCAGGGGCCAGCTTCGACCGCAACCCTGTTTCCGAAGCTGCTTTATCCGCCGGCGAAAATCGGTCGATCTGCAATCCTCGCGAGGTTCGGGCAGCGGCCATCATCCGCCTTCGTCTCTACGAATTGGCGGTCGACTCGCCTGACGCTCGCCTCGCTTACGAGCGCTTGGGCGAGCTTCATTCGTCGGTGAGAACGGCACTGAGCTGCGTGCCGACCGATGGTCTCCTGTGGTTTATCGAGTATTGGAGCGCCATCAATGAGGGCGGCCAGATCAGCCAGCACATAGAGAAGTTACGCATGTCCTATCGGCTCGCGCCCTACGAAGGCTGGATCGCGCTTCGCAGCCCATATGCACTCGCGATCTACGACGTCCTTCCACCCGATTTGCAGGAAAGCGCCTGCAGGGAATTTGTGGCCATGGTCCGCACGGGCTTGATCAGGGACGCTGTCAAGGTGCTGAGGGGCGCCGGATGGAGGCATCACGATGTGCTCTTGGCCGGCCTTGCAACAGTAAGACTGGATTTTCGCCTTCAATTGGACCGCGCCTTGCGGGCCGAAGGTCTGATCGCCGAAATTCCAGGTGTGGAGCCCCGCGAGTTCAGGCCTTGGCGATACTAGTGACAAGGCAAGCGTGATCTGTGCCGGTCTCGGGCGTCGACAAAACTGGACCATTCCCCGCAACTCTTGTTGAGGCTGATGTCCAGCACGGACCAAGAAAGCGTTTGAGGAGGGCTCCAGCCGGTTGGGGCTGAGCCCGAACCATAGGCCTGCGAAGCCGCGGTCCTATCAATCGCGGCAACGTGCGGACGGGGGCTCCGCGCTTTCACGCGGATCGCCAGCCTCTATTGGCCGCAGATTGATCCGCGGCGCTGAGTTCGCTCGCACCTGCGCGATCGTACCCAGCGGCCGCGCGTAAGGTGCGATCTGCTCTTGTCAAGTTGGCGACGGCAGCAGGATTGCCTGCGCATCCGGCCAGCTCGCCACGTACATGGTACGTGGCGAGGAGTTCGCTATAGCCTTGAATTGATCCTGAGGATCTGTCCGTTGTTCGCGGTCACGACCGTATCGTTGGCGGTTGCGATGATGAGGCGAACGAACTGCAGGAATTTGGCCGTATCAACCGTCGCCGCATTGGCCGCGAACAAGACGTCCTTGTCCCGCATGACAAACTTGGTCGCGAGGAAGTAGGCGGCCGGATCCCTGAAATCCGCGTTGTAGACGATCGGCACCGTGGGCCCCACATACTTGGAGCAATCCACGCCGAGCCGCTCCGCGAGCTCCCGCGGCTCGCGGCGGTACACATAGACGCCGCTCGGCTCAGCTTGCAGGTCCAGCAGGCCGCCCGCCTTGGCCATGGCCTGCGCCATGTTGATCGTCCACATATCGAACGGGAACTGGCCCTGCTGGCCCGAGGCTCCGAAGGCCAGGAAGACCTGCGGCTCGCGGTAGACGTAAATCGTATCCCCCGGATGGGCCCAGACGTTATTGGCCGGCTGGTAGACAAGGGCACCAAACGGAACGGTCGCCCGCTTGCCTTTGCGCTCGAGCGTCACCCAGGTTTCCCAGCCCTGCCCCTTCGGGCCGCCGGCGCGGGAGATAACGTCCAGGATGCGCTCCCCGGCCGCATTGGCCGTCAAACGGGTGGGTGAATTGACCTCGCCCAGGACGCTGATCAGCGACGTATTCTGAGTGATCAGCGAGACCACGACCTGCGGTTCAATGGCTCGGTTGCCAATCGCCTTGACGATGTCCTGTTGGATCTCGCTGGGGGTCCGGCCATCGGCCTTGATCGCACCGGCATATGGAACCGTGATGAACCCTGCCGAATCGACGTTCTGATTGGGCAGCGAAACAAAGTTGCCGGGTCGGACGCCGGCCTCGGCCGGGATGAACAGACCGCCCGCCGCCGCTTCGAAGATCGAAACTGCTACGACGTCACCGATACCGAACTTGATGGAGGGCGGCGGCCGATTATCCGGGAACGAGCCGGCGATGGCCCCAGGGCCGTATTCCCTGACGATGTCGACGACTTGGGGGGTGAGCTTCACCAGCCCGTATTCCGGGCCGTTAACGGTATGTTCACTCTTGATGACGTGATCCTCAGGACCCGACATCGGCATGATCGAGCACCCTGCCGACAGCAGAGTTACCGCCAATACCCCCCCAAGCCAAATACCCCGCGCCACACCAGTCCCCTTCAATTTTGCCCCCGCAAACTCGACCGTTTCTCCAACAGAGTCAACGAACTCAGCCCCATCCAGCCGATGATAACCTGCCGTTGTTGCGAGACGGCTACAGCACCGATGTTATGTTGAGCAGAAGCCGCCTAATAGGCGTTGTTGCGGCGCACAAGTTCGAGGCAGGTGAGCAAGAGAATCTGGAGGTCCAGCCCCAGGCTCCAATTGTTGATGTACCAAAGGTCGCGATCGACCCGCCCCTTCATCTGCTCGACGCGCGCAGTCTCGCCCCGGTATCCCTTGACTTGGGCCCAGCCTGTAATACCGGGCTTGACGTGATGCCGAAACGCATAGTCCGACAACAATTGGCCGAAGTGACTGTCATGCGCGAGCGCGTGCGGCCGCGGACCAACCAAGGACATTTCTCCCCGCAGCACGTTCACCAGCTGTGGAATCTCATCGATACTCGTGCGACGGAGGATCCGTCCGACTTTGGTGACCCGCGGGTCGAAGCGCTGAGCCTGCACGACGGTCGCACCGTCTTCCATGACGGTCATTGTTCTGAACTTGAAGATCGAAAATTGCTTCGTGTTAAAGCCGTTGCGTCGCTGGCGGAACAGGACAGGCCCTGGTGAATCGAGCTTGATCGCGAGTGCGCTCAGCAGCATCAAGGGCACAAGCATGATCAGACCGATGGAAGCTCCAATGATGTCGAGCGCACGCTTTGACACCAGCTCCGTGCGCGTCAACGGCCCGCGCTGGATCTCGACCGAAAGCGAATTCTTCAGGTGATACGACGGATTCCCCGCGAACGAACGAATGCGACGGTCCGGCAACAATTGGACCGGGAGCGGCGAAGTCCTAAGGCCATCGCGCACGAGCTCGATCTTGCGGGTATCACTCCACGGGAACGCGAGCACGATCTCGTCAACAGCCCGGTCGCGCGCAACCGCAAGGGCTCGCTCAAGCGAGGACGATTCATCGGCCGTCATGGCGAATCCGCCATTGCTCTGGCCTGAAAAAGTAACGCGTTCCACCTCGCTGAGGCCATACTGCTCCAACAACTCTTCTGTCCCGAGCAAAGCCAGTTCCTCGCGCGTGCCCAGCAAGATCGCGCGCCGCCCCTGGACCTGCCCCTCCGCGACCATTACGGACACAAGTCGCTTCGCCATGCGACGGCAGATCACGAGCAGCACAAGCGCGAGACCGCCAAAACAGATGACGGATCCGCGGGAGAACGAGGCGCCGCTTTTCATCAGAAACGCAAGCAGCGCCAGCAACAGGCCGACCAACGACCATTGCGCGAAGGTCCGTCCGACATCCCTTCTTTTTTTCGCCAGCGCCTCGCGCAGATCATAAAACCCGGTCGAATGCCCGAGGAGAACGTAGAGCAGGGCGGCCACCGGACCGGCGCCGAGGACCGGCTCGACGTGATTGAGATCGCCGTACGCAACGATCTGGTACAGCCCTCCCCCGAATACACTGGCGAGCATGATCACCGCGGCGTCCACAGACGCCAGCACGTGCTGGAGCGCAAAGTATGGAATCTTGATGCGAGGCCCGAACCGCCTGGTGACGAACTGGAGGCCTGACTCCGCCTGACCTCCCGCCGCATGTTCAGCGGGGACGGTCGGAATTGGATTCTGAGGGATCAAAAAATCTCCTCCACAATGCGCCCAAGCCTTAAACAGAGAATCATCAAATATGCTGCATTGCAATAAAATTGTGTACTGCAATGAATAAACTTCTTATGATTGAATTCACTACTGCCAAACCATTGGGCAATTCGTCAAGGCTTGTTTGGCATTCCATTTGGGCGCAACTGCGACCCATGAAGAGCTTGAGTCTCCTTCCGCTGCTCGTGCTGTTGCTCGCAGGAGCTGCCCAGTCCGAGCCGGCAAACCGTCCGCTCCAAAGGTGCATCCCGGGCGCGAGCGCGGATCAGCAACGACTATGCGACCGACAGGCCTCCGAACAGCTAACCAGCGCCAGCCGTATCACTGCGCTGGACTGGGGATGGCAGCTCGTCCGCACCAAAAATCCGTCCGGAGGAGCCGACGCTGTCTCGGTCATGCATGTGGCAGATTCCTCGAAGTCAGACCTAAGCCTTGCTGGTCTGAACCTTCAATGTGGCCAAAAAGGCGTCGAAGTCATTCTGGTGACTCTGGAACGCAGGTCGCGTGCAGACCGTCCAAAGGTAGCACTGAGCACGACCAGCGGCCGAAGCGAATTTGAAGCAACTGTCGTCCAGGCCGGCGAAGCCCTGTTGCTGCCACAGTCTGCATCAGACCTCGCCGGCCATGATTGGCTGAACTCGCCCCAACTATCCGTTGAGATCGAAGCTAAGCCCGCGCCAATCCGCGGCGTCATACCCATTATGGGTCTCGCCGCAGCAATGAAAGCGCTAACCACGAACTGTGCCGTCCGTTAATCCTGCACGGCAGCGCAGGGAACGATTGACGGTTCCTTAGGAATTTGGGTGAAAAGGTGGTCGCCGGAGACACATTTATGATCCCGGCGGCCATATTCTTGTTTCTTGTTGGTGCAGTCCTCGCGTGGGCCTTTCGCGTCTGGATTCTGGTGCCGTTCTGCCTGCTCTCGATGATTGTTGCCGTCGCGATCGAGCTCAGTCTCGGGACGAGCATCGCGGCCGCCTTCGGCTATGGCCTTTTGGTTGGGTTCGCACCGCAGCTCGGTTACGCGTTTGGTCTTGTGGCGCAGGCCACGCTGCTCGCGCGATTTGCGCAGCCTGGATCTACGCGCAAGGCTTCCGTGGCGCTGCTCTACAAGAGGGCATCCCTCGATCAACGGCGATAGCGCTCGGTAGATCGGCGCCTCTGTAACATCGTGACTCACGGGAGTGGCCGGATTCTAGCGGCCCAATAGCGTTTGGCGACGAGCATTTCACATGCGATACTTGCCTTCAGATCAAGCCTTCTCTGGTCGGCAACCTCCCGCGCAAAGCATCCCTTGTCCATCGCCTCATACTTGCTGGTCGCGCTGTTGGCCACGGCTCCGGCAGCCGTCATCGCCAATGGCGGCTACGTGCAGTCTGCGATTCTCCCCCTGATCGCTCTCACGCTGGCATTTGCTGCCATGTCTGCGAGCTCGCCCGAGATCGCTTTGGCCAAGCAGACTCTGAAACGGTTCGCCCTGGCGATTCTTGTTCCGATCATCTGGATGATCGTGCAGATCATCCCCTCTCCCGTTTCCTCGCTTGCAAATCCCATCTGGTCGAGTGCGGCAATCGCATTGAACGCGCCCTCGCTGTCGGGGCACATCAGCATCGATCCCGGTGCCACATTGCACAGCCTGGTCTGGTATTTGGCCGTCTTCGCGGTGATCGTTTCGACCGTTCTTGTTTCCAAAGACCGACGTCGCGCCGAGTTGATCCTGCTGGTCTTAACGGTGGCCGCGACACTCGTGGCACTCGCCCCTATGCTGGAACGAGCCGACCAGCTGGCAGCGACAGGCGGCATGGTCGCGTTGACTGCCTTGCTCGCCGCCTTGGCCAACGGAGCCGTGATCGCCATGGCCGTGGAACGACATCTCAACCACGCTGAGGCGATCCTTTCTGTTTCAGCTCCGCGTCTGTTGCAGATGCTTCTCGGTGTTTGCGGCATTGCGGTTTCGGTTGCAGCGATCGTGGCTCTTGGGCAGAGGCACCTTCTCAGCCTGGCGGGGCTGGGATTTGCGCTGATGCTGTTTGTCGCAGTGGTGCGCCGACTGGGACTTCGTCCCTGGCCGGCGACGATTCTCGCGCTCATCCTGATCGCCGCGACCGGAGCCGGGCTCGCCCGGTCTGCCGCCTCGATGGACCTGTTGAGGCTCGCCGAATCCTCAACGGATGAATCGTTTTCCATTGCCCAGCGCGCCTTGTCGGGCTCCCCATGGGCCGGAAACGGCGTTGGCAGCTTCGCGGAGATGTCGCGCGTCTACCGGGATTTCGGCACCAGCGGGGTCGTCATGCTGCCATCGAGCGCTGTTGCCGTCGCGATTGAATGGGGACGGCCGGCACTGCTCGTTCTTGCCGCGCTTGCGCTTCAGCTCTTCTTCTTCAATTTGCGAGGCGCTGTCGGTCGGGGACGCGATTCCTTCTTCGCGTCGCTGGCTGCTGCCGGCGTGCTTTGCGCCCTGTGTGCAAGCTTTGTTGACTCGGGGCTGCTGGCACCCGTCGTCCAAATCATTCTCGCGGTCATGGTTGGACTCGGCATCTCGCAATGCGCGGGACGAACCAGCAGCGTCTAGGCCGGCACGGTCAGACCCGGCTGGTCGCAATGGTCGCCCAAAGCTTGGAATTCGGCATTTGCATCCGGACCCAGCGATAGGGAACGCGCGACCACGGCTTGATGACCTGCGTCATGTTGTCCAGCACCAGATCTCCGCTCTTCGTGCGAACCACCAAGATGAGATGATGCTCGCCTGAATTGACAACCACCTCGCTCAAGAGCAAGGCGCGTGCTGGCCAGCCGCGCGCCAGCAACTCATGTCGTTTGCTCACCGCATAGTCGTTGCAATCGCCGCGGCTGGGGTTGATCAGCCATTGCTCGCCAGCGAGGCCAAGGTCGTTGCGCTCCGGCATGATCTCCCGGTTCACCATCAGATTGACTTCCTTCAGGTCAGCCGATCGTTCCTCGGTCAGCCGAACCGGTCCGCCCCGAAACAGCGGCCGCGCCCGGCACTCGCCCCGGTAGCGGAGGCAGAATTGCGTATAAGCCATCGGCGGCAACGTCGGCGTCTCCAGCTTGATATGCTGGATTGCCGACTGGAGCCCCATCGGCATTCCCAGCAGGCCCGCATGCGCCGGCTGAAACCAACTGACGACCGCAGCGATTGCCCCCGCGGCCATGATCGAGACGTTACGCATTGGTTGCTCCCCACGACTTTATCGGCTAGGAGACTACCGGTAACAGCTTGAAATTCTGCACTATTTCGACCCATCAAATAGAATCAAAAGTCGCATGGGCGTTTTTCGTTCCGTTTACCATGAGCTATCAATGATTCGGGGCTACGATTGCAAAGCGCCATGGAAGCCCTTCGGTAAATGCTAAGATCGTCGCGATCAAAATCCAAGCTGCGTAAGCCGAAGCTTCCGGACGGACTTCGCATCTACGCGATCAGCGACGTCCACGGATGCGCCGATCTTCTTCAGCAGATGTTTACCGTGATCGACCGCGACCTCACCACGATCGGCTCGCGGCGGGCGATTCATGTCTTTCTCGGCGACTACATTGACCGCGGGCCGGACTCCAACCGGACGATCGAGCTCCTGATCGAACGCGGCCTGAAGCACGAATCTGTGTTCTTGAGGGGCAACCACGAGGCGTTTCTGCTCGATGTCCTGGAGGACCCCGCCCGCCTGAATGAGTGGCGGCAATTTGGCGGGCTCCAAACGCTAACATCCTATGGACTGAGACCTTCGCTTAACCCTGATCCGGGCGAGCAGGCGGACCTGATTCAACAACTGGCACAGGCCATTCCGCCGCATCAAATGAAGTTCTTGCAAGGACTCCGGCCCCGCTTCGTGTGCGGCGACTTCTTTTTCGTTCACGCCGGCGTGCGACCGGGTGTGCCGCTGGCAAAGCAGGAAGAAAACGACTTGCTATGGATCCGCGAGGAGTTTCTCCTGAGTGATGACAATTTCGGCAAATATATCGTGCATGGCCATACGCCGGTCCATCAGCCGGATATCCGCTCCAACCGAGCCAACATCGATACGGGCGCCTATGCGACGGGCAATTTGACACTGTTGACCATTCAGCACGATAACCTGCTTGCGCTTTGACGCCAGCAGCATGACCATCGCTGTTCGCCAGAGAATTGAATGACCTCGTCGAACACCATTCGCGCCGCTCTGACTGGCCTTGCCCTGTTCATCGGCGCCTACGGACTCGCATTGCCCCTTGCCGGGATGATTGCCTCCGAACGTCCCAATTTTCCCCGCGATCCGCAACAAGCGTTGACACCCTCTTCGGCGATGCCAAGTTGGGCCAGCCTCATCGCACCCTTTGATTCCCGTGTCCTGAGCAGTCAGGCGCTCAACCTGGCTTTTCAGGCGATCCAGCATGGCCAATCCACTGGCGGTAAAAGCGACCTCGCCCGATCACAGCTCACGAACGCTCTTTCCAGGATCCCGTACGACGCCGAACTGTGGCTTGCCCTGGCTTTGCTCGAGGCGCAACGCGATCCCAGCGGCCCGGCGACCGTCGAAGCGCTCCGGATGGCCTACTTCACAGCCCCAAACGAGGCCGAGCTGATGCCGGTGCGGCTGGACACGGCGACGCGGTTCGATGCACTTGCAGACCCCGATCTAAGGGAATTGGTGCAAGGCGACGTGCGCCTGATGCTGACGCGTCAACCGGATCAGAAGGCCGCGGTCGTATCGGCCTATCGCCGCGCCTCCAACCGAGGCAAAGCGTTCTTGGAAGAGGCGATTCAGACGATCGCCCCCACATTTTTGACGACGCTACGTCGCTAGCTGGCCATTCACCCGGTTCGGCAGGCGCGGGGATAGCACCACTGCTTCCGGGAGAACGTATTGCTCGTCCCGATTGGAACGTCTAAGATTGGAACACCTTGGGGAGCACAGCCATGCGATCATCTCTCGCCGTTCTCGCGCTCGCGTCGAGCCTCACCGTCGCGTCCGCGGCGCCATCATTTGCCGCCGACTATGCCGTGCCCCCAATCACACGGCACGCTGCAACCGTGCCGTTTATTGACCGCGGACCCAATCCCTATTGCGGCCCGCGGTGCGGTTGCCCGATCGTAGCGCGCGTCCGACACCGGTCGCTCGGGCAGGCTTACTCCTATGCCTTCGATCCGCGCACGAGAGACGAGCCGCAGTATTATTACGGTCCGGTTCGCACCTACGTCCGCTACGCCAATCCGGCCTATCCGGAGCAAGTCCTATCTTACTAGAAATCCCGGAAATCGGCCGCGGCACAGCCTCTGGATGCCGCAAATCTCGCGCATTCGATTAAGCGACGTTAATGGCGATCACCTAGCCTCACGGCTAGAGGACAAAGCCGTGATCGCAATTCAAGCTCTTTCCTACGCGTTCGTCGTGGGTAGGGCGTCTACTTCCGCCAATTATATCGTATTGGATCATTCTTTGCGGCAATGGATCGACGAATTCTAACCGCTGCAACCCCGCCGTCGGCGGGGCATTTGGTTCAGGTATTCGCTCGGAGGCTCACGATGGAATTCCAGAAGCTTGCGACCGTCTCGGCCGACCCTCCCCACATTGACGCGACAATCGGCTGATTTCCCGGTTCACCCGAGAATACTTGAACTAACGCGTGGCCCAGGGCTAGCGGAACTTCGTGCGCAGCACGGGCTTAGTCCGTGTGCACGAAATCTGCCGAGGGCGGCGCCAATGGCGCGCAACAAGAGTACGCGTTGGACCGAAGATCAGGAAGCGGAACTGCTCAAGCTCAATGCAGCCGGAGAGCCACCGCGGTTGATCGGTGCCAAATTGCAGCGCTCAGAACGATCCGTTTCCCTACGCTTGGCCCAGCTCAAAAAATCGCCTCACCAAAAGGGACCCCGTCATCGCTTCGCCTCCTGAAATCAGGAGAGACCGCCGATACCCGCTGGATGAAGGCGCCATCGTCACCATTGAATGCGAAGAAGGTGTCGACGCAGCTGAGCATCATAGGAGTGCACTGGTGGTGCAACCCGCCTATCGATGCCGAGTTGCTGCTGTGCCTGAACTCCGGAAACCGGCTCAGCATCGCCGCCTTCAAGGACTTGCAGCGCGCAATCGAGGAGCAGAGCCCCTTTGAGCCCGCGCTGGCCGTTCTGGATCTCCCTGCAGATCCTGGTGGTGCTTGTCCAGCGCCTCGCGCTGCAGGAATTCGTCGTTGCCGTTATCGATGGTCACCGCGGCCCACCAGCACACCCTCGACCGGCGCACGCGAGACACACAACTACTCTGCGCCGGCGCGGATTCTTTGCGGATACCGAATCCGAGGTACTCTGAAGGTGTCCTTGAGTACTGACCAGCCTCGATCGATACTACCGTAGCTAAGCATTAGCCAGCCGAACGGCAGCTCGCGGCGAGGTCCGGCGGGACCATAAGCTGTTTGGCTAGCTTGAGTATCAATGCACAGCTTTCGGGTGCGGCTGCTCGAGCGCACTGTGACGGCGACTTGGTCTTGAGCTAGACGCGCACGTTAGCCTCACTGAGTTTGAGGCAAAGCAAATGTTGGCAGTTCAATTCGTATTGTGCGTGTTGGTCATTGCCGCGGCAATAGTCTTCGCTGACTATCTGTTTCTAAGACACCTCCTGGCCCGGTGGACCGACGAAACGTAAGTTGGGGCGACTAACGACCTGGTCTATCCACCCCTATATCGGGAAACCGGCTCAGCATCGCCGCCCTCAAAAACTTGAAATGCGCAATCGAGGAGCCGAGCTCCTTGAGCCGGCGCTGGCCGTTCTGGATTTCCTTGTCGAACAGATCCTGGTGGTGCTTGTCCAGCGCCTCGCGCTCGAGGTACTCGTCATCGCCATTGCCGAACGTCACCGCGGCGCGCGCCAGCACGTCCTCGACGCGGCGGTTCAGACCCTCCTGCTCGCGCTCGGCCGCCTGCAAGGCGTTCTCGATGGCGTCCATGATGGCCTCGATGCGGGTCCGGTCAGTCTCGGCGTCCCGCTCGGGTGAACGTGCCCGGAAGACCTGCTCGCCGCCCAGGCGATCCTTCAGGAAACTGTGGGTCCGAGCCCGCAAGAACAGCTGGAACATGCGTGCATTTCCGGTTTGAAGCGCCAGACCAGAAAATGGGTCCGGCATGGTTAATAAAGGCTAAAGCTTTCGCCCTACTCTGCCCGGCTTTGCGCCATCCAGGCCTTCCAGGCGCCTTCGTGCTTGGCGTAGAGCTCCAGCCAGCGCCCTTCGCCGTCGGCCACCCACAGGCCACTTCCATCATAAGGGGCCTGCCTGCCCTCGCGATGGAGGGCCGCCTGGCCGTCCAGCTGCTCGAATTCGAACGTCTCCTCATGCGTCAGGCCGATCAACACGCGTCGCCCCACCTCATCAACGAAATATCGGCGTGGGGCGTTATTCCTCAGGCTAATCACCGCGCATCCCCGTTGCGATCCAAGGACCGGTCAACGCGCCCAGACGTTGACCATAGGCCCTGACAAAAAGGGGCGCACCCACCAGGGGCGCGACCAGAGCAATCAGCCAGATCATCAGGTAAGACCTCAGTCAACGCAACACGAACGGCAATCATTTGCTTGCAGAATCCGTGCGCAGCCTAGCTACCGAGTGCCAACCGAACAACGGCCAGCACGATTTAACCTAACCAGATATGGTTACCCCCGATGGTCACTACCTTTGCCTGTCGCTCGCCCGGAAGCGGATGGCACCGAACGGCCCAGCCTGCGCACGCCGCTGTCGTGCTGTCGCGATCGGCGCACATCGCTCCCGCTTCAGTTGTAGTCTCTCAAACCGCTCGTCGCGCTCGGGCGAGCTGCGCAGCCGACCGCGAGCTGGAGGGACCATAGGCGGCGTAGAGCCGGTAGCGCTCATGGCGCTTGTAAGACCGCCTCGCGCGCGTTGCATATCCAAGACCGAAACCAGCGAAGAAGATCAGGAGCAGGATCAGGACGGGCGCCATCGTAATCTTTCCATTTGCGGAACGTTTCGATCTCCCCGGATGCCCTGTTCATTTGCGCCATTCTCATCGACCAGATGTGACGACATCATGATGGACGGCGCTGAATTTCTTGCCATGCCCGAGATTTTTTGGGCGGCATTCTGCTAGCGAAGTGAACTTCGATTGTCATCAACCAAGGAACCAGAAGAACAATTTCACCAACAACAGCGTGATGAAGTAGACCCAGCCTGCCATCGCAATCAGCGTCACGCTGAAAAATGCGCCTTCGAATGCCCGCTCTCTGATCTTTGTAAGCGGCAACGCCGTTAGAGCTCTCTGCAGCATGCCGATATTCGCGTTGTTGATCGCGCACAGACATAGCAGAACGAATTCGTCGATCTCGTGACGCAAGGGATGCAACGTGATTTCCGGAGATGCCAGCAATGCGCGGTTCCTGCGCAATTAGATTTGATGTGCAATCTGACTTGTCGCGGGAACGAATTCGATGCGAAGCGGTTTATCGCGCTCTCGTCGGACGCAAGGCGACGAGAGAACTCATGCGCGCGTCTCGCGGCGCAATCTGGACAAACTCGGGGCGTCTCGCCGTCCGGACCAGACCTGCCGCGGAAGACGAAGAGCCCTTTGTCTGTTGACACGACATCGCCCGGTCGAAGCGTATCGTCGTTGAGCACGCGCTGGGTCGCGATTTTTTTCGGGCGGATCGGGCGGGGTCGCCGCCCGCAGCGGCGCCTGCAGCTTCCAGTCCAATCGCGCCTGATCCGCGTGCTTTCGCGCCTCAAGGATACGGCGCTTCCAATCCTCACGGGACATCAGGCTGTCCGGCGATGGAGCACTCTCGGCGTTCGCCGCATCCGCCGATGTGGATGCGCCCGGCGTTGATGCTTCCGCCGACGCGGACTCATCGCACGCGAAACCCTCTCCACCGCCGGCGAGCGTCGCCAGCACGAGTATGATCACGCCACATTGAGTTCGTCTTTGCACCATCGATCGCCGCCCGCGGCCCGGAACATCTGGCCAATTTGGCCGGTAATTCATTCAGCGTCATCACGCAGCCGGAATGCTCTCGAACCGATGAAGGCGAAGATTAAGGCTGATGGCCAGGACCGATTTGACCACCCCTGCCCGTGCGCACTATCAATGTCCCGATCTAGACCGACGGTTCTTCCCCCTGCCAAGCCGCGGAGACGACATGACCAACCGACCGACTGTCCTCGTTACGGGAGGCGCCGGCTACATCGGCTCGCACGCTTGTCGCGCGCTGGCTGCGGCCGGCTATCAGCCCCTCGTCTACGACAATCTCGCCACAGGCCATCGCAGCTTCGTAGCTGGCTCGCTTGTGACCGGCGATCTGCTCGACGAGGCGACGCTCGCGCGCGTCTTCACCGATCACGAGGTTCGCGCGGTGATCCATTTTGCGGCCGCGAGCCTCGTTGGCGAGTCCGTCGCCGATCCGCAGAAGTACTACATCAACAATGTGCAGGGCACGCTGTCGCTGCTGAAGGCCATGCGCAATGCCGGCTGCCATCGCATCGTGTTCTCCTCCACCGGTGCGGTCTACGGCAATGCCGATAGCAAGGCGCTGCCGGAGAGTTTCGCCTGCGCACCGATCAATCCCTACGGCGCATCGAAATGGATGATCGAGCGCATGCTCGCCGACTATCGCGCAGCTTATGGCTTCGGCGCGTTCTGCCTGCGCTATTTCAATGCCAGCGGCGCTGATCTTGCCGGCGGCATCGGCGAGCTACGCGACAACGAGACGCATCTGATCCCGCGCGCCATGATGGCGCTACAGGGACATGTCGGCGACTTCGCCGTCTTCGGCGACGACTACGACACACCCGACGGCACCGCAATCCGCGACTATATCCACGTCACCGATCTTGCGGCCGCGCATGTCGCCGCGCTGAAACTGCTGCTCGAAGGACATGCCGGCGGCAGCTTCAATCTCGGCACCGGCACAGGCTTCTCGGTGCGGGAGATCCTCTCCGCGATCAAGCAGGAGACCGGGCGCGAAGTGCCACACGTGATCAAGCCGCGACGACCGGGCGATCCGACCTATCTGGTCGCCGATCCCTCCGCCGCGCGCAAGGTGCTGAATTTCGTGCCGTCTCATTCCGATCTGCCCACAATCATTCGTACCGCCTGGGCGTGGCACCAGACGGCTCATCCGTTGAAGCAGACGTGAAACGGTGCGGCGACTGATCCGCCGAGCCAGAACGAGCATCCGTGAGAGCGCAGCATCGCTCTCCGCGGATATCAGCGCACGCGGATCAGCCTCGGCTAGCGAAACTCCCGTGTTTGTACGGTGCCACGCGCACTGATTTCGTCGCGGTAAGGTTGAGCAGTTAGCTTAATCCGCGGTCTTTGTTGCGAGTTTTCGCCAATCGCTTATCCCTCTTACGCACCGGGCTCCCCCAAGGCCCGGCCCCACCCAAGCAAAGCCGTCGAGCGAACATGGGTCGCTTGGCGGCTTTGTCGTTGTGTTAAGAGGATCGTTGTCGTCATGCCGCGCAAGCCATGGTCGTTCAAGGAAGACCGCCGGTTAATGGAGCTAGCCAAGTCTTCAGTGTCATTGGAAGAGGCCGCCAAGCAGCTGGGCCGGTCGCCTGATGCGATCAAGCGCATGGCATTGCGGCTTGGTCTGTCGCTTAAGCGGAAGAGCGACAAGAAGAGTTAGGCCGGAAACGGCAAACTCTCTGGCAAGACAATTGACCAGCTGGCATGAACGCGAGAGCTAGAGAACCATCTACCCTCGCCGCAGCCATGGCCAGCACGCCCACATGGGTCTGTTCGGCAAACTCACCGGAGAGCATGAGCGCGCGCAGCTCGCCCGGGAACGCCAAGCTGACGGAGACGCCCGGCTCCTGGAGCAGGTCACGCAGTTGGCGATCCGTTCGGCCGTCTTCGCCGGCTAGCCAACATCAAGACCTCATCAGGAAAAAGGATCGCGAGGCGATCCGCGCTCAGGCGGCGAGTAGGGCTAGTCCCCTGCAAGATACCTGAATTTGCCGCGGTTTACTGTGGCGACGCTTGGACTCATGAACGCGCAGCTGCCCCTCGCCTGTGGTAAAGACTCGGTCCAGATACTCATTCCCCACGGTCGGCGATTGTGATCCACAGCTGAGGCTGGCTCGGCATCTGAATTCGAACCCAGCGATAGGGCACACGCACCCACGGCTTGATCACCGGCGTCAGATTGTCGAGCACCAGATCGCCTCCGCGGGTGCGCACGACGAGAATGAGGTGATGCTTTCCCCAACCGGTCACGACCTCACTCAGCAGCAACGCGCCTGAGGGCCAGCCTCGATTGAGCAGTTCGTGGCGCTTGGTTACTGCGTAATCATTGCAATCCCCATGATCCGGATTGATTAACCAGGCTTCGACGCCCGAGCCTAATTCCGCGCTGTCCGGAATAATGCTGTGATTCACGGTTTGATTGATCTGTTTGAGAAGGGTCCAGCGTTCCGAATTCAGCCGAACCAAACCTCCGCGAAAGAGCGGCGGTGAACGACATTCGTCCGCATAGCGCAGACAAAACATCGTGTAGGCCATCGGCGGCAGCGTTGGCGTCTCGAACCGGATGTGCCGCAAGGTTGCCCCCTGTGGTTCCATCGGCATGTCCAGCCCGCCCGCGTTGACGGGCACAAGCCCGGCGATTATCCCCGCAATCGCGAGCGGAACCTTTGCAAAAAAGGGCGCATGCTATTACTCCCCACCATGATTGGAATACCTGCGCCGCGCCGAGCTCCCATTTCAAAACGCTCAAGTTGTGCTCCTTGCTACACACAACCATAAGCAATTTGAAATTGCATATGTCATGGCAACACTTTTAACGGCAATCGGTTCCTGAAGGGGCTTTATGCCGATTGCAGATGTGATGATGGTGTGATCATACTGTCGCCCGAACATGACCCTTCGCGCCATCTCGCGCTCCCCGCGGGAACTCCGGCGCTAACGGGGCCAAGCGGACGTAGATAAAGCGACAGAAACATAGTCTTGGTCGGGGTCACGGCCGCCAGGTTTGTAGATTCACAGCCTAGCTAGATCCAGGACCCGGCGCATGGAAGGTCCGGTCGCGGATCTCGACCGAGGCCTCGCGCGCAGCGAGTTCAAGCCGTATTTCCAGCCGATCTTCGCGCTGCTGCGCACGGGCTGGATCATCGGCTGCGAGATCCTGGCGCGCTAGCTTCGCGAGGACGGCTCGGTGGTACCGCCCATGAATTTCATTTCGCTTTGCCGAATCCAGCGGGCGCATCCAGGGCATGGCCTGGCAGATCCTGCGTAGCCCGCTTGCCGACATGCAGCCGCCCCTGGAGGCGGAGAAAGACTTCAAGCTGTCGCTCAACGTCGTGCCAAAGCACCTCCTGAGCGCGGGCTTCGTCGAGATGTTGCGCAGCACCGTGCTGGCGGCGAAGGTTTCGGCGCGGCAGCCATCGACGACGTCGGCGTCGGCCACAGTGGCCTGTCGCGGCTGAAGGCCATCACGGTGGATGCGTCGACCACGACGATCGTGGAGATGCTGGTCGAACTCGCGCGCGACCTGCACATGACGGTAGTTGCAAGGCATCGAGACCGAGGAGCAGGTCCGCGCGCTGATCTCCTGCGGTGTCGAGGAAGGTCAGGGCTACCTGGTCGCCGCGCCATTGCCGTTCGCCAAATTTATCGAACTGCTCAACGCGCGTCGGTCGATCTCTGTCGATTCAGCAGCAGTGCTGGTCGCCTGAACCAACTTTGATTGAGCCCCGTTCTTCACCGGCACATATCTGCGTAAGCGGTAGTCCAATCGTCGCGGCGAAAAGGACGCTCCAAGGAGAACTATTGCCGGTCCTCATATCGCTCACAACGAGGATCGCCGCGTTTCACCAGTGCAAACTCGCTCAGTGGCGGAAAACACTGCTGAAGTGAGTATTGATCGCCGTACGGAGGTGGCGAGCGGAAGCAAATCTTCACGCCGACCGGCACCTCATACTGCTTGCCTCCAACCGTATAGGTACATGGATCATTATTTTTGGGCTGCTGCGCCTTTTCTTGCGCGCGAGCTGCAACGGGAAAGAGGAGCACGGACAAAGCAATGGCGAACACGCGCATAGGGAACTCCTCGAGTTTTTTTACCCTTCGCTGGCCCACCATTGCATTGTATGGCCACAACTGCGGACTTCGCAACGCAGAAAGCATTCGACGGGGATAACGTAGCAAGCATGTTCATGTTCGCTAACGTTCTTGGCCATTTTTGGCGTTTGTGCCGTCTGGCCGGCGTTAAAGATTGCAGCCAAGAAAACGAGTCGCGAATTGCTCATGAGACGAGCAAGTCCAGTGCGCACGCCTAGCGTGGTCACAAGGACGTGTGCCTCACAGACCCGGACATTAACGATGTCCTTAATTTCCTCTGAGGCAAGGCCATCGCTGCTCTATGATCGCCCCATGACCCGGAACAAGCTCATTGCCGCAACGGGCATTTGCGTCGCGCTGATCATCTACGCCACGCTTGCCGCGCTGACGGGGCGGCCGGTGCTGATCGGTCATGCCGAAGCCTATTGGGTCGTCGTGATCGAACGCTTCAGCGCCTATGGCGTTTTGGGTTTCCTGCTGGCCTTCCTGCTGCCCGGGCGCTTCGCCCAGGCCTGCCTGCTGGTGATCGGCGTCGCCATTTCGCTCGAACTCCTGCAAGCGCTGCGGCCCGACCGGGATGCGGCATTCTTCGACGTTATTCAGAAAGCGGCCGGCGGCGTCGTCGGGGTCAGCATTGCGCAAACCGTTTTGGCGTTCTTGCCCCGGCCGCGCTCCTGATTCAGCACTCTGCGTCTGGCAAAGGCGACGTTGGCAGCAGACTTGGTCCGATAGCAGACTTGGTCCGATAACAGACTTGCCGAATGACGCCTTGCCCGCCTATTGTCCCGCGGACAATCGAGGAGTGACGTCGCCCATGATCAGAATTGTAATTGCGCTTGTGGCCGCTTCGCTGCTTGCCGGTGGAAGCGCGTGGGCTCAGACCACCTCTCCGAACGGCATCCGCAGTGGATATGGTGCTCCGGCGGGTTCGTCCACGTCGACGACGTCCGCGACGTCAACTTCGACGACGTCGTCGGGCACGCGCAATGTGGGAACCAGCCAGGGCCGCACCGAGGGCGCGATGGGCCTCACCCCACAACTCCAGAAAGAGCTTGGAATTCGTCGCCAACAATAGGCAGGATTGCTAGCCGCCGGCAGCAGATTTACGCCTGATCCGAAGGCATCCTGTCCGCTTGACGCGGCGTCGACCATGTCATCCTTTGGGATGGGTTTCGACTGCGGAGGACACCTCAAGCCACCCCGCGCTTGTCGCCCTCGTCTCGCGTCAGAAGCTCGGCCATCTGCCGATGGGTATCGCGCAAGGCCTCGATCGCACCGTCGAGATCGAAATCCGACTCGCGAATGCTGGCGAAGAACCTGGCCGTCAGCGCGAGATTAAGCTTCACGCGCGTCGCACCGTCGCTGCTCTTGCGACGGTGAAGCGACAGATGTCGCACCGTGAGCCTGGCTTCCGCCGCGCTGCAATTGCAGAGCGTCGCGAGTTCATCATACGTCATCCAGATCTGGGGCATGTTCCACCGCCTTGCGAGGCCCGGAAGCTAGACCGGAAATGTAAAGGCGAGGTTGCCGCGCGGTTTCCTCAATGCACCGCCGCGTAGAGGATCTTGTCCTGCGTGGCCTCCGCCGCATTGAACTCGGCGACGATGCGCCCGGTGCGGGCGACCAGGATGCGGTCCGAGACCGCGAGCACCTCCGGCAGGTACGAGGAGATCACGACCACCGCCTTGCCCTCGTCGGCAAGCCGTCTGATCTCGGAATGGATATGCGGGATGGTGCCGACATCGACACCGCGCGTCGGCTCGTCGAAGATGATGATCGAGGGATCCTGCACCAGCGTCTTGGCCAGCACCACCTTCTGCTGGTTGCCGCCGGACAGCTCGATGATCTTTGCCTTGCGCTGCAGCGCGCTGATCTTGAGACGCTCGACCCAATAGTTGGCAAGCTTGCCGCGCCTTGCGCGCGACAAGAGGAAGCTGAAGCCCTTCTTGGTGGCAAGCTTGCCGAGATAGACGTTGTCGTCGACCACCATAGTCTCGAAGAAACCGTTGGCCTTGCGATCCTCGGTAATGTAGGCGATGCCGTCGTTGATCGCCTGCCGCGGCACGCGGTAGCGGATCGGCTTTCCGCGCAGGCGAATGGTACCGCCATTGATCAGATTTCGCTTGAGCGCGCCGTAGATGACTTTTGCGATCTCGGTGCGGCCCGAACCGATCAGGCCGGCGATACCGACCACCTCGCCGGCATAGACGGAGAACGACATGTTCTTGACCGCCATGCCCATGGTGACGTTCTCGACCGTCAGCACCTTTTCGCGGCGCTGGTGGGTCTTCTCCTTGCGGCCATAGACGGCCTGCGCCACCTCGCGGCCGACCATGTGCTGCACCAGGCTGTCGCGCGTGAGCTGTTTTGCCGGCGCGGTGATCACCAGCCTGCCGTCGCGCAGCACCGTGATGCGGTCCGCGATCTGGAGCGATTCTTCCAGCGCGTGCGAGATGTAGATGATCGAGACGCCGCGGGCGCGCAGATCGCGCACCAGATGAAAGAAGTGCACGATCTCTTCCGGCGTGAGGGATGCGGTCGGCTCGTCGAAGATGATGATCCGTGCCTTGTTGTAGATCGCGCGCGCGATCTCGACCATCTGCTTCTTGGCGGTGCCGAGCATCGCCACGGGCGTTGCGGGATCGACGTGGAAGTTGAGCGATTGCAGGAGTTGCTGGGCCTGGATGTTCAGCGTGCGGAAGCGCGTCAGGAGCTTTTCGTTGCCGAGTTCGATGTTCTGCGCCGCCGTCATGGTCGGCACCAGGCTCGTCTCCTGATAGACCATGCAGATGCCGGCGTTTAGCGCATCGCGCGGCTGCTCGAAATTGGCGGGCTTGCCGTCGAGCCGGAACTCGCCCGAGGTGAGCCCAATCGCACCAGCAATCGCCTTGCACAGCGTCGATTTGCCGGCGCCGTTCTCGCCGACCAGCGCATGCACTTCCCCGGGATAGAGGTTGAAGTTGACGCCTTCGATGGCGTGCACGCCGCCATAAATCTTGCTGCCGCCGATGATCTCGAGCACGGGCTCGGCCGCGCCGTTGGGGAGATTTGCGCCGTCGCTCATCTGAGCTCTCCCGAATGGAGCAGAAGACAGCCGGTGCCGCGTGCGGCGATCACCACGCCCTGGCGTACCTTGCAGGCGGCCGTGACGCCGTGGAAGCGGCCGCCAGCGCGGCTGTGCAGGCTGTCAGCCGCTTCGCCCTCGGCGTCGAGATGCACGAGCAATCCGTAGGAGCGCGGCGGCGCCCATGGTTTCTGGATGCCGAGCGCCTTGACGCCGCCGATCTGCATCGGCTCCAGGCAGTCGGCGCCGCCGGTAAGGGCCGGCGCGATCCAGTAGTTCTCCGGCATCGTGCGCATCATCTCCTCGCGGAAATCGTCCTCCTTCAGCACGAACTCGATGAGATGCGTGCGCCGCGCGAACAGGCCAAGGAAGAAGCCCCGATTGCCGTCAGGATGCAGTCTTGCAGGATAGCCCGGCAGATTGCCGGCGATGACCTCGCGCTGCCCAAGGCCATTGGCGGTCAGCGGGAAGCGGCTGAGACGATGGGCCCAGCTTTCGGTCAGCCACAGGCTGCCACCATCCGCCGAGACTGTGACGCCGTAGGGATACGGCAGATCGCGCAACAGTACGGACGCGTTCGCGAGGTCCGGTCCGCAGACGATCAGCCGGCCATTGCTCCGCTTCTCCATCAGATCGCGTCGCCACTGATCCGGCGTGCGGCCGGTCGAGCCCTCGACCGCGAAGATGCGCCCGTCCGGCGCCGCCGTGACCGACAGCAGACCTGACAGACCGCGGCCGTCGACGGTCTCCAGCCAGCGCGCGCTGGGGTTGGCCGGATCGATCGCGGCGAGGCCACGCCCGGCGACGCAAACCAGCAGCCGCCCGTCCGGGTGGATCGCGAGCCCACCCGCCTCGCCCTCGAACTCGGCAACCAGCGTCCGTGTCGATAGATCATCGCCCGAGAGCTTCAGGACCCGCTTGCCAGCAGATACATAGATCGCGCCGTCCGCGGCCGCGACGACGTCGTTGACGCCGGGCAAGGGTTCGCCGATCACCGTGCAGCCATCGAGCCGGTCGTTCGGGCTGAGCGCGCCGTCGAGCGGCGGGATCGCGTTCTGGCCGCCATCGCGATCGATGACGCTGCGGATGTCACGCAGGAGATGATCGAAGAACCCCATCGCCCTACCTCGCCACCCTGCTCTTGTCGCCCCAATAGGCGTCATAGCCGGTCCAGCTCTCGTCGACGCCATCGAGCTTGATGCGGCCGATGCGGTTGTTCTCGAGCCCCCCGAGATAGAGATAGCCCTTGTGCTCGCGCATCGAGGTCAGCGTCGAATGCGAGATGCCGGTCGGATCCCACCAGGATTCCAGCGCCTCACCCTGCTCGTTGAACTTCAGCACGCAGCCATGGTTCAGCGCCGGCGCGAGCCACTCGTCGGCAGGGACCTGCTTGACCATGCGCAGCCGGAAGCCAGGCTTGCGCACGGAGAGATCGAAGGTCGGCGTCCGGATACCGACCAGCGCCAGCCAGTAGGTGCCGTCGGAGGCGCGATTGACGTTGTCGGGGTTGCCCGGCAGCTCGTCGATCAGGACTTCGGTCTTGCCCTTCTTCGGTCCTTCGATCCAGTAACGGAAGACCTTGCAGAGCGAGGTGCTCGCGATCAGCACAGACTTGCCGTCATGGGAGACGCAAACGCCATTCGGGAAATAGAAGTGGTTGATGATCGTGCGCGTCGTCCTGGTCGCGGGATCGTAGCAGACCACGCGGCCGTTGGGCCGTGCTTCGAGGATGTCGAGCGTGTTGGTCGTCATCTCGTAGCGCGTGGTGCAGTCGCTGAAATAGATCTTGCCGTCGGGCGCGATGTCGAGATCATCGGCCATGCGCAGGCGGGAGTCGTCGTTGAGCTTGTACCAGGTGCGGTTGGTCTCGTCGGTGACCTTGAACACGCGCTGGTCTGGCGCGATGCCGTAGACGCCCATGCCTGCCACCGCGACGATCAGATTTTCGTCGCGGTCGAACTGCATGCCGAGCGGCCGGCCGCCGATATGGGCGAACACCTCGCGCGTCTCGAAATTCTCACCCGAGAAGCGGATCACATTGCCGTCGCGGGTCGAGCCGTAGACCCGGCCCTGGCGGTCTAGGATGACGTCTTCCGGCCCCTCGACCTGGTCGAGCCCGATCGCCTGCGCACGGATCAGCCGATCGTTCTGGGCATAGGGCGAGGCCGCGCCCGGCTGCACCGAGGGCGCCGGCGCCAACGCCACATAGGCTGGGTTCACGTAGATCTTCTGGATCGCCTTGCCGCGATTCTTCGACCATTTGACATCGATGCCGACGGCGGCGAGCAGGATCATGCCCGTCACCGCCGAGGTGACGTAGCCGGGGATGCCCATCCGCACGAGGCCGTTGATCAGGAGGAAGATGATCAACGCCCCGATCATCGCTCGCCACACCGTGCCCTTGCCGCCGGCGAGCGAGATGCCGCCGAGCACGACCGCGGTCAGAGCCTGGAATTCCCAGCCAACGCCGGTCGTGGAATCCGTGCTGGCCTGCCGTGCGGCATAAAAGATGCCGCTCGCCGCGCACAGCGCGCCCGACAGCACGTAGGTCAGGAACAGCATCAGCCGGACGCGGATGCCGGCGTGCCGCGCGGCCTTGCGGCTCGCGCCGATCGCCGTCAGGCGCCAGCCATAGCGCGAGCGCGACAGGAAGATGTGACAGACGAGCAGCACGACGAATAGCGTCGCCGCATTGACGGGAATGCCGAGCACGCTGCCGGTGCCGATGAAATCCCAGGCATCGCTGTCCACCGAATTGGTCGCGAACACCTGCGCGTAGCCGGTGTTGAGCAAATTGACCGAGGCGCGCAGGATGATCAGCGTCACCAGCGTGGTCAGGAACGGCCGCGTCTTCAGAAAGCCGATCAGGAAACCGTTGATGCTGCCGAGCGCGGCGCCGACCAGAAGCGTCGCCACAACGACGAGGCCGACCGGCCATTCCATCACCAAGAGGAAGAACAGCGCGGCGAAATTGCAGAGGGCGAAGATCGCGCCGACCGACAGGTCGATGCCGCCGCTGATCAGGCAAAATCCCATCGCGAGCGCCACGAAGCCGAACTCGGCGAACAGCCGGAGCAGCGACAACGTGTTCTGCACCGATGCGTAATCCGGGATCGTGAGCGCGAAATAGAGCCACAGGCCGATCATCACCGTGAACGGCACGACCGGCTCGAACCATTGCTTCAGCAAGAGTTCGGACAGCAGCAGGCGGGGTGAGAACCGCCGCGCCGACATTGTAAGGGACTCTGCAAACGCTTCGATCGTCGACATGATCCTGGCACTCCCAAGCAGCCGGCGTGCAGCAGTGCACGCCGGCCAACGTTCAGATCAGCTCTTCTTGGGAAGTGCGAAGCAGTTAGCGCCGGAAGCATTGGTCTTATCGAGCCAGACCGGCCGCGTGTAGAACTCGAGGTTGCGCGTTCCGGGCTTATCGCCGAGCATCAGCAGCGTCTCGGCGGCGAACATCAGGTCGTGGCCCTGCTCTGTCGCCTTGTAGCTAAGGAATTTGTAGAAATTGCCGGAGTTGACCTGATCGCAGTCGAGCGAGGAGCCCTCGCCGGAGGCGAACACCTTGACGTCGTCGATCTTGCCGGCATTGCGGATCGCTTGCGCGGCTCCGGATTCCATGATGCCCCAGAAGCCGATTGAGGCGCAGAGGTCCGGATGCTGCTGGATCACCGTGGCGGTGATGTTCAGCGCGGTGTTGGCGTCCCAGTTTGCGGCCTGGTTCGAGACCACCTTGATGTTGGTATCCTTGTTCAGGACCTCCATGATGCCGCCGACCTGGTCGACGCTGGCCGCCGCCGTCAGCTCACCCTGCACGATCTGCACCTTGCCGGACTTGCCGGACCCGGTGCCGCAGGCCTTGACCACTTCGGTCGCAAGCATCTTGCCGATCTCGCGCCAGTCGGCACCGACGAAGGCACCGGACTTGTAGTTCGAGGACATGTTGATCTGGATGACATGCGTGCCCTGGCTCTCGGCGCGCTTCAGATCCTTCATCAGCAGCGTGACGCTCGGGTTCTGCACGATAAGCACGTCGGGCTTCTGGTCGACCAGCGCGGTCAGGGCCTGCTGCATCGCCGACGGGTTGTTGTTGGGATCGCGGACGATGAACTTCATGCCGCGCCACTCGGCTTCTTCCTGCACAACCCGGCCCCATTCATCGGAGAGGGGAACGCCGAGTGCGATCGGCAGGTATGCAACCGTCTTCCCTTGCAGCGACTTGTCGTAGGACGCGCGAAGCTCACGCGCGGTTTTGGTGCCACCCTCCTCCTGTGCAGCTGCCAGCATCGGCAGCGCAACAAGGGCCGCACCTGCCGCCGCGATCGTCCAGAACTTCCTATTCATGGAATCCTCCTCATCCTGTTTGTTGATTATCGAAACGGGATGCCGTTGACCGGCACTCCTCGTCAGTCACCTTGCCGTGCCGTCTCCTCGTCCCGCGGATGCAGGAAGTTGTCGAGCACGATGGCAGCGAGCAGCACCACGCCCTTGATGATGTTCTGCACCTCGCTGTTGACGTCCATGATGGTGAAGGCGTTGAGCAACGTGCCGATCAGGACGCAGCCGACCACGACGGAGAACACGCTGCCACGCCCACCGATCAGGCTGACGCCGCCGATGACGACGACCAGCACGACGTCGAAGATCATGGTGCCCTGCGTGATCGCCATCTGCATGCTGCCTGTCGTGCCGACCCATACGAGGCCGGCAAGCCAGGCGAGGAAGGCGACCAGCGCATATTCGAGGACGATCAGCGGCCGCAACGGAATGCCGGTCAGCCGCGCCGCTTCCGGGTTGTCGCCCTGCGCATAGATGAAACGGCCGATCGAGGTGCGCGACAGGAACAGGTGCATCGCGATCGCGGAGACGGCGAACACCAGGATCGGCACGGGAATGCCGAACAGCCGCCCGGCGCCCGCGAACATCAGTCCCGGTGCGTCCTTCGGCGCATAGACCACCCAGGCCGGCGCGAGCCAGAACGCGAGCCCATAGATGACGAAGCCCGCGGCAAGCGTCACGAACAACGGCGGCGCCTCCACGAACGCAACCATGACGCCGTTGATCACACCGATCAGGAGTGCGATCGCAAGCGCCAACAGGACAGCGGCTTCGACCGGCATGCCGCGCTGCATTTCGATCAGCCCGATTGCCCAGCTGCCCGCCAGAGTCGCGACTTCGCTGAGATCGATGCCGCGGCTGATCACGATCAGCCCCATGCCGAGCCCAAGCACGCCGAGGATGGAAATGCTTCGCAACAGATTGAGCAGGTTGGAAATGGTCGCAAAGCCGTTCAGCGTGAAGCCAAACACGATCAGCAGCACGATCGTGATCAGGAGGACGATCTGCTCCTGGTTGGGCCTGGCGATATTGAAGGCGATGCGAGGGGTGGTGGCCGGTACAGCAACACTGCGCGATGCCAGAGGCCACCGCATTTGTTTCCTCCCACTCTTATTTTGGTTGCGAGTGTAGGAGCGGCAACCAGTATTCGTCAAATATATTTCTCAAATGCGAGCAGATCACGCTCTCGCGATCATCGCATCGTCGATGATCAGCGTTTGATACTTAGTTTGATTTGACGCGATGAAAATCCCTCCTCGCGGCGCGCAAAATCCGAAGTGGCGACTGTCACAACCAAAAGATGAGGATTTTCATGAAGCGGCATATTGCACGACGCAACAATCTCGTTGCCGCGAAAAGCGGCATCAGGTCAACGGACTCTTTGACGGCCCAGGCACGCGTGGCGGACGCGGGCGCGAACGGCTGTCCATCGCTTTCGGCAGCTTGTCCGGCTTGAGCTTGACGACCGCGCATTTGGCGTCCCTCGCCGGCACCTCATCCTGGCTGTAGATCAGTGTCGCCTCGAACAGCACTTCGGGCGCCTCGTTGGCGTGTCCGGAACAGGTCGCCATCGCGCCCGTGCAGATGCCGGACAAATTGACCTCGACCTCGTCGGGACCGAACACCGTCGGCATGCCGTCGGTATGGCGGCGGGTGGTCAGCACCGCGGTGAAGCGATCCTGATCGACCTGGTAGGATCCGCCATAGGTAAAGAAGCTGTCGCTGCCCGATATCCGGCCCTGCGCGAGGTCCACGATCCCGGTCCCCTGGCCACCATGCGAGGTCCTGAACCATGCAGCGTATTTGCCGTCTTTCAGCATGGAAAACACCCGCAATAAACGTCGCGCGTATTTGCTACCAAGTCTAGGGCGCGACAATGGCGGATCGCGCGGCCGTCCCGCGACGGTTAACGCTTCCGAAAGCAAATCAAATAAATTGCAGTCATCGCGGCCACGAGGGGCGCCCGAGAGGCGCCGCCAGGAACGACCGCCTCTCCATCCTCGGCTCTTGACCTCGGGTGACCAACAGCTTTCACATGTCAGTCCTGCACAGCGATTTGCGCGGGCTTCTCGTTACGTATGACCATGGCGATAAGCGCGGCTCGTTTGTCGATTTGCAGTTTCTGGAAGATATTGTGCAGATGGACCTTGACGGTGCCATCAGACGTCTCGAGCCGCCTCCCGATCGCCTTGTTGGATAATCCTTCAGACACCAGGTGCGCAATTTGCAGCTCACGTTCGGTGAGAAACTTCAGCACTGCTATTCCTCAGAGATTCTCGGCAGCGGCACGGCTGCGCGGCCCACCGAACGAAAGGTCAGCGTCTTGATCGCCGCGCCGGTCGATCAAGCAGCTGTGCAGCACCCACGGGAGACCGTTTCATGTCTTCCGGCAACTCGCCGCAAGACAGCCAGTGATGCAGCAGCGGCGAGATCGGCACCTGCATGCTATTCGAGCATCGGTGGTTTTCGCACCACTGCCGACCGGCCACGACCGTGCCTTGCATATTGATGTCCGGCGTGCGGATAAGTTGACCGCCGCATCGTGCGCAACGGATCTTCGCCTGGCTCATGCGGCCTCCTGCTCCAGAACCCGCTGCACGGCGTCCAGGCCGAGGACGACAAGCGCGCCATACACATCGTCGGCGCCACTGTCCGGCGCGGCGGCCAGAGCTGGCGAGGCCGCAGCAGCAATGGCAGGCACAACCGACGGGCGTTCCATAGTTCCAGGCTCCTTTTCATTCTGACGAGATCTGGTTTGGATCGCCCGCTCTCGATCTCCTAGCCGGTCAGATCGTCGAGCGGCACGGGCTGCTCGACGTCGTTGCGGTCCATCGTGATGCTGTGCAGGCCGTCGCGCAGCGCCTCGGCAGCGTTTCGTCGTTTCGCCGAAGGTGCTCCAATCCGCCGAGTTCCATGTACGTTGCGGTCCGGCGCACCGCTTGTTATTTTCCGCCAAAGAGTTGGTTGCGAAGGATGCAGCGAAGCTCAACGCGACGCGTGATCAAGCAGCTGTCGGGCCTGCCGACGGTGCAGGGGGGATTGTCGCGACTAGCCGCCGATCGCATGCGCAGGGCGGGTGTCAAATTGGAGCCGCTGTTGTCGCGCGTCGGGCTGACCATCGATGAGATCGATGATCCCGAACGACGTATCAACGCCCCTAACCAGATCGCTTTTCTTGAAGCCGCCGCCAAAGCACTCAACGATGATCTCCTTGGCTTTGGCCTCGCCGAAGAGTTCGACCTTCGAGATCTCGGATTGCTGTATTACGTCATGGCATCTTCCGACACGCTCGGAGATGCGCTGAAGCGCGCCTCCCGCTACAGCCGCATCACCAATGAGGCCGTCGTGCTCCAGTATCAGGAGGCGCGCGAACCCAAACTGCGCCTGGTCTATTCGGGAATTCCACGCCACGCCGACCTGCAGCAGATTGAATTCTGCATCGTCGCAGTGGTTCGCGTATCTCGCGCGTTGAGTGGCCGTAAGTTCGTTCCCAAACACGTATCCATCAGCCACATCCGTCCACGAGGCTCCGCGAAGTTTGCCAGGGCTCTCGGGAAAGGCGTCGAATTCGGCAGCGAGGTCGATGAGATCGATTTCCCGGCTGGCTCGGCGGAGTGGACACTGGTCAATGCCGACGCGCGACTCAACAAAATCCTGCTCAAGACCTGCGAAGAGAGCCTGACTTCCCGCACGCGCAACGCCGGCAGGTTCCGCACCACCGTCGAGAATACGATCTCTCCCTTGCTTCCGCACGGCCAAGCCAAGGCGAGTGTTGTCGCCAGGAAGCTCGGGATGAGCGAGCGGACGCTGGTGCGGAGGCTTGCCGAGGACGGCGTGACCTTTACCGAGATCCTGCAGCAACTCAAGGCGACCTTGGCCGTCCGCTATTTGGATGAAGATGGCATGTCGATTTCGAGGATCGCTTGGCTTCTCGGTTTCGAGGAGGTGAGCTCCTTCAGTCACGCCTGCCGACGGTGGACGGGCAAGTCACCCCGGGAGCTTCGGCTTTCGGGCTGATGATCCATCGTCGATTCGCTGGCGGCGGAGAGCCGGCGGACGTGGAATTGCGCAACGCCGTCGCCCGGATATTGCCGGAGAAACGCGGCGATGTCGGCCACGGCCGTTGGCCGGTCCTCTTCCAGAAGCCGGTCGATGTCATCCCAGCGCTGGCAGAAGGCCAATTCCGCGGCGACGTCGCCTGTCCGCTCGCATCTGAGCTCGAAGATCGTCACGGCCTGCGCAAATCCCTTCGGCCTGATCCGGTCCACCTTGCGAAACACGAAATCAGGCTCCGCGCGCTCCTTGACGGCCTCGCTGACCAGCATTTGCGTGCCGTAGCTCTTGTTGAGCTGCTCCAGCCGCGCCGCAAGATTGATGGTGGCGCCGAGCGCGGTGTAGTTCATGCGATCGGACGAGCCGATATTGCCGACCACCGCATCTCCGGTGTGCAGGCCGAAGCGGGTCTCGTAAGGCGGCCATCCTTCCGCTGCGAAAGTCTCGTTCAACTCCGCGCTGCGGTCGACGCAGGCAAGAGCGGCCCGGCAGGCATGCCTCACGTGGTCTGGATCATCCGCAGGCGCATTCCAGAACGCCATCACGGCGTCGCCGATGAACTTGTCGATGGTGCCGTGGTGATTCATGATCATCGAGGACAGCGCCGCGAAATAACGCGAGGTATAGATCATCACGCGCGAGGGGTCGGCGCGTTCGGTCTTCGCGGTGAAATCGGCAACGTCCGTGAACATCACGGTGATCTCACGCCGCGTCCCGCCGAGGCTGAGCGACGATCCGGACTGGATCAATTGCCGCACGATCTGCCGTGGGATGAAGCTCGCGAAGCTGCGCACGACGCTGCGCATGGTGAATACCGAGCGGCCGAGCTCTTCGATCTCGGCGATGACCGAGTGAACGCGCGGGCGCTCGGCGATCTCGAAGCGCTGGATCTCGTCGGTCTCGCGCGCGAGCTTGCGCAGGGGCCGCGCCATCAGAGACCCCAGCCAGAACGCAAACGGCAGAGTGGCACCGACGAAGGCGATCGCCAGCGCGAACAGCGCCCGCCGCTCGGCGATGATCCGTGAGAAGAACTCGTCGGGCGGCGCCATCACGGCGAGCCTGACGTCGGCCTCGCCGGTGGTCTTGATCGGATGAAACGCCACGGCGTAGGTCCGCCCACCTGCCCCCGCGAAGAACTGCTGCGCCGGCGCGCCGCCGCGCCATGCGTGAACCGCCGCGACGAGGCCGGGAAGCCCGATCGCGTCCAGCGCCGGCAGATCGTTGCCGGGCCCGGACCTGTCCTTCATCAGCCGACGCATGTCGGGATGGCCGACGATCCGGCCCACGTCATTGAAGAGGAAGGTCAATCCGGATTCCCCGAGCCGCTGCTCTGCCAGCATCTCCTCGAAGCGGTTGAGCAGCACGTCTGCAGCAATGACGCCGGCCCTGCCCTGCCTGAGCGGCATGCGCAGCGTATAGCCGGGCTCACCGGTCGCGTAGAAGATGTAGGGCCCCGTGAGGAGCGTCTGGTTATTTCCCAAGCCCTCGACGTACCAGGGCCGCAGCCGTGGATCGTAGTCGGCCGGTCCCGCACGTTCGGCCACCGCGACCAGCGCTTCAGAGAGAAAGGTCGTTCGCGACGGCGCACCGGCTGCGATCACGACGAGCCGGAATGCCGCGCTGTCGTCGACAGCGAGGCTCTCCCTGAAGGCTGGCTGCGCGCGGTCGATGACGTCCATCTCGAGGAACGATCCGTCATCATAGCCGACATAGAGATTGAAGAGCTGCGGATTGTTGCGCAGCATGGACGCCAGCACGGCGTAGAGTCGCGGATTGTCCGCGATGCCTGCTGCCTGGATCGAGGGCAACCCTGCCAGAACCCCGAGATTGTCCCGTACCGTCTTGAACTTCTCGTCGATGTGATCGGCGCTGAGCTGGGCCGCCTTCTCAATGAAGCTGCTTGCCGCGGCCCGGGTGATCGCGGTAACGCGCGCAAAACTCAAATAGACCAGCGTGAGGCCGACGATCAGCACCACCGCGACGAACACGGCGATGATCGAGGCCCGGAAGCCGATCCGGAACGGGCGGGCGGACTGGTCTGCGAAAAACTTCGTGGCGCCCTCCCCTAATACTTGCGCACGATCGGCTTCGGCGCCGCTGGCTCTGGCGGCGCCGGCGACACCGCAAAGGTAACCCACGCCGTCCAGGTGTTGGGGCGGTTCTCAACGTCGAGGTCCTTGTAACCTCTGACGTTCAGATAGCCCTGATAACCTTCAGATAGCGGAATGATGAATCCAATCTGCGGGCCGAGGCCGATCGCCCGCCCTCTGAAGCCGCCGAGCTTCGCGCCCGGACCGCTGTCGTCGGTGAGCTGCTGGAAGAAGTAACCCGCCACGCCGATTTGCACGTTCTTGCTGACGAACTGCGAGGCCGCCCACTCGACGTGGAAGTCGATGCCGTTCTGGTACTGAAGGAACGGATTCATGAAGCTGTAGGTGAGCCCGCCGACGACCGAGAACTCGTGCCCGGTCTTCAGGTCGAGATAGGTGTAGCCGGCGCCCGCATCGACAGCCGGAAAGCCGAAGCTCAAATTGGCCAGGCGGTTGGGATCGTAAGTGCCGCTCGGGATATTGCCGGTGACGTAGAACATCTCATTGTGGACACCTTGATTCCATTTCAAGCTCCCCTGATAGAACACGTCGGTCAGCGTCGTGCGATTGTCGCTCGCAGTCCCCGAGATGGTATTTCCCCTCGGCCCGGTCAGCGTAGCGTCAATGCCGACGCCGACATTTCCGGGCGCCGTGAGCACCGTGAAGGCGGCCTGTCCACCGAGCACGGACATCGGCGAGGTGTAAGTGACGCCCTGCACGAGTGCGTCGGCATGGGCATTGATGCCGGCGACGACCGAGCCGCGCACGCCGTTGCTGGTGACGAAGTTTTGCCCCGCCCCGGCATTGCCCTGGAGATGGAGATAGATCGTCGAGTAGGCCCACCCCGGCACCGTGGGCACAGCGGCGAGGCTGCCAAAGATGCCGGGAAGCCAGAAGCTGACGCCGCCGGAGTCGGCCAGAGTAGGCTGAGCCGCGAAGCCGCTCGCTGCGAGCGCTGCCGCGAGTGCAGCCTGTCGGATTTGTACCGCCATATCGTGTTTCCCCATTTTGTCATTGCATTCACCCAACCTGTCCAAATGACTGCGCGGCCCACTACTTCGTGACACCTCCGATTGTGGTGATGACCCGCTCGACGTCGGGTAGCTTCCAGCTATGGTCGAACAGCGGCTTCTCGGGCCCGTAGAGGCGGAACAGCAGCTCGAATTTTCGAGCCGGGTCGGTGGGCACCCAGTTGGCTTCCTTGCCGTCCGGCGCTTTCGGGCCGAAATAGACGTCGATGGAGCCGTCGGCGTTCTTCTGGATGCCGGGGCTGATCGAGGCTCGGCTGGCGCTCGGCGTGTTGCGCACCAGCGCGTGCGTCTCGCGGTCGTAGACCGTCGTCGACCAGTATTGCTTGACCGGCGCATTCGCCGGCACGGTCAGGCGGTAGGTCGTCGCGCCGTCGAAATCCTGGCCATCCTTGTCCTTTGCGACCATGAGATAAAACTGCGCGGTGCCGAGCCGTTTGATGCCGGTAAAGCCGAGCGTGTAGGTGACGCCGCGCGCGTCGATCGGATAGCTGTCGGGATCAGCGTAGCCCCCTTGCGCCGCCTTTACCATCTCGGGCATCGCCGCCGGGAACCAGCGGATGCCGGGATTAATCACGGGAAAACCAGCATCGTATCGCTGCGACAGCAGCGCGTGCGCTTCATGCGCAGCATCGTCCAGGATCGCGGCGGTCTTCTGATCGGGATTGAACGGCTTGCCCTTCTCGATGCCGATCGACCTTAGCTGATCGATCATCGCACGGTCGCGGTCGAGCCAAGGCTCGTTCTGCACGACGCGATCGAGGCTACGATAGAAGCGCGCATCGTAGGGAATCGTGGAATCGAACAGGATATCGTAAGCGTCGGTGAAATTGGTCGGCGGCGGGTTTTGCGCCTGCGCGAGCGGATAAATCTTCACCTGCTTGCCATAGGCGACCGACTTCGCGATATCGGCGTCGGCGTGGCTAGCGAGGTTGGAGCGCAGCAGCGCAAAGCCGCTGAAGGTGTCGGATTGAAGCCCGATGTAGCCCGAGGGCACCTCACCCTTGTAACCGGGCGGCAGGATCAGATACTTGCCGCCCTGCCCCTGATCGGCGCCCGCGGGGCCGGCATCCTCCAGCGGCATCTGCCAGGCGGTGACGATGTTGCCTGCGATCGAGCCGCCCTGCGCCGGCGGAATCTCCAGCACGATCGGCCCATCCTTCACGTTCCAGAACGACATGAAGTAGATCGAATCCGGGTTGGGCGTCAGCGTCTGGTTCTTCCAGTTCACCGGCCTCGACCAGTAGACGATCTCGTTGACCTTGGCTTTCGTGCTACCGAGCATTGCCTGGAGCATCAGATCAGTGTTGACCGCGGGCATCGCCCAGATCATCGCCTCGACCGCCCGGCGCTGGATGTTGCGCGCCGCGAGTTCGTCCGGCGACATGCTTTGCGCGTATGCGCTCGTGGTCATCAGTGCGATGCCGACGGCTCCGATGATGGCTCTCATCATGCTGCACTCCCTCAGAACGGATTGACGTAATTCAGGATCGCGACCTGGCGCAGGATAACGCGACGGACCACATGGGTCGGCTTGAGGCGATCCGTGTAGATCGCCGCCGTGCCGGCGCTGCCGGCCGGCAGGCGCGTAGCGAAATCGGCATCGTCGAGCCTGACCCGCACGATGAAGGGCGCGGCCTCGATCGCCTTTGGCACGACGGCCGTGCCCGACGTCTGCGCCTGTCCGGTCGCGATCGCCTGCAGCACACTCTCGACCTTGCCAGGAAAAATCCTCCCGGGTGCAAATTTGAAGGTGGCCTCCACCTCCTGCCCCGGCGCAACATAGCGCGCGTCGATCTGGTTGATCTGGACGCCGATGATGGTGTTGGAGGTGTCGATGAAGGCCATCACCGGCGACAGCGGCAGATTGGCGACGCGCGCGCCCTTGCGCAGCGCGAGATTGGTGACGTAGCCGTCGGTCGGTGCCCGCACGACGGTCTTGTCGAGATTCCACTGCGCGGCCTCGAGCTGGCCGGAGAGCTGATCGACCTCGGACTGGCGTTGCTCGACGTCGAAACCGCGGCCGGCGTCGCGCTCGTAGAGCTGCGTCATCTGGCCGAGGCGCGTTTTGGCGAGCTTGAACTGCGCGTCGATCGCCTTGACTTGCGCCGCGTACGGCGTCGGGTCGATCTTGAACAGGACGTCGCCGGATTTGAGCGGTACGTTAGCGACGACCGGGACATCCGTCACCTCGCCCGCCACATCCGGTACGATCGACACCGCATTGCGCACGACAAGCGCGTCGCCCTGCGGCGCGCCCCACCCCATCGGGATCAGCAACCCTAACAGCACGAGCACCATCACGATCGCAGGCGACGCTTTCCAGAACAGGTTGAAGCGTACGATCTTGAAGTGCACCAGCAGGAAGAGCAGCACGAGATAAGTATTAAGGATCGCGATCGCCATCACGCATCTCCCGCCTTGCGCGCCGGCACGTCGAGATAGGCCCAGATCAACGCGATCGGCCACAGCGCGAAGCCGAAGAACAGCGTGATCCAGCCGGCGACCGTCACGGCCTGCGCATGAGGATGGTTGCGCGATTTGGCGATGTGGCCCGGCAGCCAGCCGGCGATGCAGACCACGCCGATCGCGCTGGCAAGAAGGATCACCAGCACGATCCAGGCGAAGATGTCGTAGCCGCTCATGGCGGTCGCCTCGCTTTCATCGGAGCGCCGCCACTATTGGCAATAGTTCCAGAAGCCCTGCGTCCGGGACGGATTGGTACAGTACCAGCACATGCGGGCGTATGATCCGACATTGTCGCACCTCTTCTTGCTCGTCCGATTGTTGCCTGCCGAACCGAACCAACATCGCACCCGTCCTTCCCGTCGCCTGCGCACTATTGTGGCTTCATGCGCTCGAGCTCGTTGAGCCGCTTCAGGGCGGCCTGTTGCCGGAGCAGGCCGTAATTGATGCCGCTTGCGTTCAGCGAGCTGCCTTCCTGGTATGGGAACTGGTCGAAGTCGGAGAAGAACTCCTTGATCTTGCCTTGCACGGGCACGATCAGCCACATGTTCCGGGCAAGGAAGTCGATCGCTCCGCCTCCCTCCTCCATGCCCCGCTCGTAGGGGTCCATGCGCAGGTTTGCGATCAGCGACCATGCCGGGACTTCGCGGGTCGCGGTTGCGATGTTGCCCTTGGACGCTGTCGCGAAGCTCAGCTTCCAGTCATTCCACCTGATCGCATTGAGATTGCCGCCCTGATCGAAGTAGTAGATCGCATCACGCGGCGGCTCCTTCGCGTCTCCCTTGAAGAACGGCATGAAGTTGTAGCCGTCGAGGTGAACCCGAAAACTCTTGCCGCCTGCGCCGGCAAAACCGGTCTTCATCTTCTCCTTGATGTCGGGAATGCCGGCAGCGGCGCAGAGCGTCGGGAACCAATCGATCAGCGAGATGATCTCGTTGTATTGCGTGCCGGGCTTCACGACGCCCGGCCAGCGCACCATCATCGGAATGCGCATGCCGCCTTCCCATGTCGTGCCCTTCTCGCCGTGGAAGGGCGTCTGGGCGCCATCAGGCCACAACGCGAGCTCGGCGCCGTTGTCCGTGGTGTAGAGAACGATCGTGTTGTCGGCGATGCCGAGATCGTCGAGCTGCTGAAGCAGTTCGCCCACCATTCCATCGTGTTCGACCATGCCGTCGGCGTGCATGCCTTTGCCGGTCTTGCCGAGCGACGACGGCTTCAAATGGGTGAAGACGTGCATCCGGGTCGAGTTGAACCAGCAAAAGAATGGCCTGTTTGCCCTGGCCTGACGCCCAATGAAGTCCTTGGCGCCGCCGAGAAACTCCTCGTCCACCGTCGGCATGCGCGCCGTGTTCAGGGGACCGGTGTCCTCGATCTTGCCGTCGGCCGACGCCTTGAGGACGCCGCGCGGGCCATATTGCTTCCGGAAATTCGGGTCCTTCGGATAGAAATAGCCTTCCGGCTCTTCCTCCGCATTGAGGTGATAGAGATTGCCGAAAAATTCGTCGAAGCCGTGCTTCGTCGGCAGATGCTCGTCGCGATCGCCGAGGTGGTTCTTGCCGAATTGGCCGGTGGCGTAGCCCTGCGTCTTCATGACATCGGCGATCGTCGGCATCCAGTCCTGGATGCCGTGGGGATCACCGGGCATGCCGATCGTGAGCAGGCCGGTCCGGAACGGCTCCTGACCGAGAATGAAGGAGGCGCGGCCGGCCGTGCAACTCTGCTGGCCGTATGAATCGGTGAAGATGGCTCCTTCGCGCGCGATGCGGTCGATGTTTGGCGTGCGGTATCCCATCATGCCCATGGTGTAGGCGCTGATCTGGGGAATGCCGATGTCGTCGCCGAAGATAACGAGGATATTGGGCTTGCGGTCGCCGGCGGGCGCCGCCGGTGCCTGGGCCGGCGCGGCCTTCTGGGCTTGCGCGAGCGCCTGCGATGTCAGCGCCGCCGCTGCGACGATCGACGATGTGCCGAGCAGCACGGCCCGGCGATGAATTGCTGAATTGTCGCTACAGGTGGAATCGGCAACGGCATTATCCTGCTTCTTCGTCTCACTGGTCATTCGACGCTCCTTGATCTTATTCGATTATGGTTGGCGCTGTTGATACCGAATGATGATCGTCCGTTCCGTCTGAGTGCTCTCCTTGTGCTTCGCTCATCTGGCGGGCTTTTTGCTGCCATACGCAGCAACGTTCGTAGTCCCGACCGGATTCAGATGTTGGGGTAGACCCGTCGTGTCGCAGCGCCTGGCGCGCGGGCGCAGGCTGCGGCGGGCGGCGGCGACGTGGTGCAGCAATTGGCGAGGAGACCAGGAGGCCGGATCGCGCCTATTTGCGAACAGCGCGCTCTCGAGCGCGCCGATCTGATGGTCCAGCACCGGATCGCCTGCGACCGCCTTAAAGGCTCCAGCCGTGTTCGAAGGCGGCGTCGCATTGAGGTGCGGCAGCCACTCAAGCAGCGCGAAATACGATGCTCTTGCGTCGCGATGGCGGATCGCGCGGCGGAGCCGATTGAAGGCGAAGATCTCCGACCGGCGATAGGCCTCGTGGCGGCGGCGATGGTCGGCGGCGATGCGCCTGATCACGCGCGGCGCGACCAGGCCAAGGCCTGCAGCGATAACAGCTGCGAGCAACGCGATCAGCCAGTGATCCGCGACGAGGTCGCGGATGCCGGACCATGTCCATGCCCGCCCCGATCGATCGATGGGCATCTGGCTCATGGCCCCGGCGCTGGCGGCAACCGCGAGAGGCACCGCATCGAGGTGGATCCGTTCAACCTTGCGGTTCGCGGTGCTCCACCAGCCGATCTCGATTGCGGGCAGCGAATATTCGCCCGCCCGTTCCAGCATGTATGTCGCCGAATCGACGCGGGTCGACGTCATGACGTCGGTTCGTCCGTCAATCCTGTCCTCGAGCTTCGGCTGCGCCGGATAGAGCCGCAGTCCATCGACGGCAAGGAATTGCTGAGGAGGCAGCAGCATCGCAGGCGTACCCTCCGCCTTGATCGTCACTGTTCGGATGACGGCGTCGCCGGCCTTGAGCTCAACCGACGAACGCTGGATCTCCTGTTCCGCGGTCAGGCTGCTCGCCGATACGAACGGCTGAAGCGGGCCCGCCGCGTCCGGAATGAACGCTTCGAACGACACGCGCGGCAGCGCGATGGTCACCTCGCGCGTAGCCGGCGGCTCGGCGGCATATTTGATCTTCACGCTCTGGTCGGCGACGGCGTACGAGCCCGGCTCCTGCGGCGAGATGGCGTATTCGAAGCGCACACCGGCGTAGGACACACCGTCCCGCTGATCGCTGGTGTTGACGCTTTGCAGTTGCCGGGTCACTGCGTTGCGGACCTGGAAGCCGGGCAGTTCGGGCGGCGATGTCATGTAGTTCGGCGCCATGGTCGAGATCGCAAGCGTGGTCTGCTGTCCCACCACGACGCGCGGCGGATCGATCGTCACCTGCACGATCGGCTCGGGCGCAGCCGCCTGCTGCGCGCGGTCATCTTGCGACGGGAGCACGGCCGCGAGCAGCAGGGCGATGGAGCCGATCCAACCTCTCACCGCGACGCCCTCCCCTGTTCCGGAGCGGCCGCCTGGATCGCGAATTTCAGCTTGAGGAAATCCGCAGGCGAGGTCTGGACCTGACGCATCCAGGCTTCGGCTGCGCCGGAGGTGGTGACGTCCTCCGGCGTGACCGTGATCTTCTTGCCGCCCTTCTGCTTGGGATCGACTTTCATCTCGTCGGCCTTCTCGTCCGGCGGTGCACTGTCGTCCTGCTCCTGCTTGCGGCGTTTCGCTTCTTGCGCATCCAGCGCAGACTGGACGATGGCGCGGTTGGTCTTTGCGGCGGCATTGCCGGGCTGCTCCTTCAGCACGTCGTCATAGGCCTTGAGAGCCTTTTCATAGGCGTGGTTCTGCGCCTGCGAATTGCCGAGCGCGAATTTGCCCTCCAGCGTCTCAACGCGCGAAAATTCCTCGGCAGCGGCGAGAAAGTCGTACGCACGATAGGCCGAGATGCCGCGCCACATCGGATCGGCGAACAGATTCTTCGCGGCGGCATAGTCACCACGGTCAAACGCAAGCCGCCCCTGCTGATCCGGCGTCAGCCACAGATTGACGAAACGATGGGTCTCTTCCGCCCTCGCGGACTGCGCATGCATCACGATGATCAGGGCAAGCGCCCAGGCGACCGTCGTGCCGCGCCGGAACCAGATCACGCTGAGGAATGCGAGCGGCAGCAAGAGCCAGTAGCCTTCATCCTGCCATCGTGTGCCGAACGCATCACCTTGCGCGGCCTGGAAGCGTGTTTCGATCCGGCGCTCCAGTCGCACGACGTCCGAGCCGTCGACACTGACCTGCACGACATCCGTGCCGGCCGGCAGCGATGGTGTGTCCGCGTTCACCGCCAGCACGACGAGATTGTTCCGCCCGGCCGCTTGCCGGACCGTGGCCGCATCCACGGTCCCGAGATCATCTGCGACCAGGAGGATGGTGCCGGCGACCGGCTCGGTCGCGAGTGATTCCGCCGCCAGGGCGATCGCGCGCGCGACGTTCTTGCCATCCGCCGGCATCAATCCCGGCGCAAGCGCGGCCAGGAACGGCGCGATGACGGAACGGTCATCGGTCAGCGGCATCACCAGATGCGCGGTCCCGGCGTAAGCGATGAGCCCGGTGCGGGCGCCGGCACGCGCTGCGAGGAGATCACTGATCTTCTGCTTGGCGCGTTCGAGTCGCGACGGCGCGACGTCGGTCGCGCCCATCGAGGAATCGACGGCGAGCGCGACCATCAGCGGCGCCTTGTCCTCGACGAAGGGCGGCAGCTCGCGCCACCAGGTCGGGCCGGACAGCGCGATGATGCCGAGCATCAGGGCCGCCGCAACGAGATAGAGCGGATTGATGTGGCGCCCCTGCTGCGGCCGCACGATAAGATGCGTCAGGAGGTGCGGCGCGATCACATTTCCCCATTGTGCGCGCACATTCTGCCGCCGCAGCAGCACCGCGAACACGATGGCGAGCGGGATCAGCGCGAGCAGCCAGAGCGGACGCAAGAGGTGGAAGGAGATTGCGGCAACGTCATGCATGGCTGGAGGTCCTGATCCGGCGCCATTCGCTGCCAAGGAGAAGCGCGATCCACAGGAGCAGTCCAAGCATCACCGCGCCTCCCAGCGGCCACTGAAACAACGGCAGCTTCGGCCGCCACGATTGGGTCTGAAGCTTTGCCGGCGCGAGGCGGTCGATGTCGGCATAGATCGCCTGCAACTGTGCGCCGTCCTCGGCGCGGAAGAAGTGACCACCCGTCGTGGCCGCGACAGATTGGAGAACGCTGAGGTCCACGCGGTTCTCGCCCGAGGCCGCGGGATCGCCGACGCCGATCGCGTAGACCGTAACGTCATTCTGGCGGGCGATGTCGGCGGCGTGTTCGGGCGGCACCCGGCTCGCCGTGTCGTTGCCGTCGGTCAGGAGGACCAGCAGCTTTTGCTTCGCCGTGCTGGCCGCTAACGTCTTGATGGCAAGCCCGATGGTGTCGCCGATCGCCGTCTGCTGGCCGGCCATGCCGACCGCGCTCTGGTCGAGCAGTTGCTGCGCCGTCTGAAGGTCCTGCGTGAACGGAACCTGCACATAGGCTTTGGTGCCGAACAGAATCAGCGCGATGCGGTCGCCTTTGCGGCGCGCGATGAAATCCTTGATGACGCGCTTGACCCCGTCGAGCCGCGTGAGCGTCGTGCCGTCGGACGTCTTGAAGTCGCGCTGATCCATCGACCCGGATATGTCGATGGCAAGGATCAGATCGCGCGCGGAGACATCGCGTGTCACGGGATCGCCGACCCATTGCGGCCACGCCAGTGCCACAACAAGCAGCGTCCAGATTACCGCCGCCACGATCATCTGCACCGCGCGGCGTTCCAGCACGACAGCGCCCCGCTGCGGCGTCTGTCCGGTCGCAGCCGCCAGCCGCTCGAAGAAAGGCACCTGAACAGAGGCTTGGCGCGCCCGGTATGGCGGCAACAGCCACCACACCAGGATCGGCAGAGGCAACAAAGCGAGCAGCCAGGGCCAGGCGAATTCAAGCATGGTGCCCCCTGATCCAGCGGCGGACGAGACGGACCAGCGATTGCAGCTCGGCCCTATCAGGCGGACTTTGCTGATAAGGCCCGCTCACGAGCAGGCGGCCTACGCCGCCGGCGAATTCCTCGCCGCCATAGCTGCGATCGAGGAAGGAGAGCCAGGACGACCCGACCAGAGGCGCCACCTGCTCGCGCGGAAAGGCGGCGAGCGCGGTTCGCCGCACCAGCACGGTCAGCTTCGAGAGCAGCTCAGTCGGCCCGGTCTTGCCGGCGTGCTCGATCCGATCGAGCTCCGCGAGCGCTTCCCGTCGGTAGCGGTTGACGCGGCGCAGATGCACAAAGCGCCACACGCCCGCGACGATGGCGGCGAGCAGCAGGACAATTGCGAGCCGCGCCTCCCAGGTCTGCGGCCAGAGGCTCACCTCACGCGGCAGCGGAAAGTCGATCAGGCCGGCAACGGGATCGGCTGTCGTGGATGGAGCTTCAGCCAAGCGCCGCCTCCGTCCGATTGTGGCCGGCGCCTGCGCCGTGATGGGCCGACAAGCCGCCAAGAAGACGACGAACCTGGCCAGCGGTATCCTCTGAGGCGCTGAGCGGCAACACGGGTACCCCGAGTTCGTGCGTCCAGGAAAAGATGCCTTTCAGCCGCTCCTGCGTGGCCTGCGATACGCTCTGGCGGACGCTGTGGCGTCCAACTTCGAGCCGGATCTGCAATTCGCCATCGGTCACGGTCATGCTGGCTGAAGGCGGCAAGTCGCTTTGCAGGGGGTCATGGACCAGCGCGGCGATCACGTCGTTGTGCCGGGCCATGGCGGCGACCATCTCGCGCGTGGCATCGTCCGCGCCGTCGAAATCGCTGATGATGACCACGGCGGCATCATGTGGTGCCCGGCGCCTCGCATGATCGAGCGCAGTGTTGAGCATGGCCGGAGCGGAGACCAGGCCGCGCCCGACGCCGAGCGCCTCGTTGTACGTGACGATGGCAGCCAGGATCTGAAGCACGGTCGCCCGGCTGCGCCGTGCCCTTACCTCGACGAGATCACGATCGCCGAACACGACGGCGCCGACGCGATCACCGACGCCGAGCACCCGCCATGCCCCGATCGCCGCGGCCTCTGCCGCCGTCACCGATTTCATGGCGCGCCGGCTGCCGAAGAACATCGACAAGCGCTGGTCGACCACGAGAATGGTCTGCCGGTCACGCTCCTCGTTGAAGACGCGGATATGCGGCTTGCGCAGCCGCGCCGTCACCTTCCAGTCAATCGAGCGGACGTCGTCGCCGGCGCGATAATCCCTGATCTCTTCGAAGTTCAGGCCGCGACCGCGCATGCGCGAGGCGAAGCGGCCCGAGAGCAGGCTGTGCACCGGCTGGCGCGGCAGGAACGAGATCTTGCGTCCGCGATATTCGAGCGCGATCAGATCGTCGAGACCGACATAGACACCTGGCGTTTTTGCTGATGTCCCGGTCATGCTGGCCTCAGGCTGCTGCGACCAATTCAGTGATCTTGTCGATCACCTGGTCGGGCGTAACGCCCTGCGACACCGCCTCATAGCTGAGGATGATCCGGTGCCGCAGGCAGTCATGGATCACGGCGCGGACATGATCGGGTGTCACGAAGTCGTATTCGTCGAGCCAGGCCCGGGTGCGGGCGCAGCGGTCGAGCGCGAGGCTGCCGCGCGGGCTGGCGCCGACCTGCATCCATTTGCTCAGGGGCTCGCCGTAGCGGCCGGGAAAGCGCGTCGCGTAGATCACGTCGACCATGTATTTCTGCGCGAGATCGGAGACGAAGATGCCGTCGATCTCGCCGCGCGCATCCAGGATCGCCTGTTGCGGGATCGGCGGCGGCTCGGCTGCGTGGTCTTTCGGCTTCTGGGCGTTTTCGGCCCGATTGAGCGCGATGATTTCGCCTTCGATCGCCTCGTCGGGATAGGTGATGACGACGTGCATCAGGAAGCGGTCGAGCTGCGCCTCGGGAAGCGGGTAAGTACCCTCCTGCTCGATCGGGTTCTCGGTCGCGAGCACCATGAACAGATCGGGCATCTTGTAGGTCTTGCCGGCGACGGTGACCTGGCGCTCCTCCATGGCTTCTAGCAGCGCGGACTGCACCTTGGCCGGCGCGCGGTTGATCTCGTCGGCGAGCACGAGGTTGGCGAAGATCGGCCCCTTCTGGAACTGAAACTGGCCACCCCTGTCGGTCTGGACGTAGATCTCCGCACCCGTCACATCCGACGGCAACAGGTCCGGCGTAAATTGCACGCGCGAGAGATCGGCCGCGAGATTCTTTGCAAGAGTTTTGACCGCGCGGGTCTTGGCGAGGCCGGGGAGGCTCTCGATCAGCATGTTGCCATTGGCGAGCAGGCCGATCAGCATGCTCTCGACCAGGTGATCCTGGCCCAGCACCGCCTTTGCGATGCGCGACTTGAGCTCGAGCACGGAATCACGGGCCGCCGATTTCGTCGTGCTTCCCGGCTCTGTCACGGTTTGCGGCCGGTTCATCCTAAGATCAGGCATGGCTGTCCGCCGATGAGAATGGTCTTCGGCCGTCCGGATCAGTGGCCGGAGCGCTTGTGCTCGCTGGCTATTTCGGTGCCGTCTTGTCGAGGCTCTTCATCAGCGCATCGATCATCTGATCGATGCTGAAGCTCGCCGACCGCTGGCTTGGCGGATACTCCTTGAAGGTCTGAAGGAACGGCGCCACGCGCCAGACACCATACTGGATCAGATAGGCGTTCTTCGCGAACCAGTCATAATATTGATCCGACACAATGTCGGCGCGCTCGAAAGGATCCATCCGCAGGTTGAACACCTTCGGTGCGCGCAAACAGGTGAACGGGTTGGCCCAGACCACGAAACCGCCGGGCTCACGCTGCTCGCAGAACACGATCTTCCAGTCGTTATAGCGATAAGCGACCATGTTGCCGTCATCGTTGAAATAGTAGAATTCGCTGCGTGCCGACTTCGGCTGCTGGCCGGTCAGGTAGGGCAGCTGATTGTAGCCGTCGAGATGGACCTTGAAGGTCTTGCCGCCGAGATCGGTACCCTTCAGGAGCCGATCCTTGATGTCGGCATCACCGGCCGCGGCGAGCAGCGTCGGGAACCAGTCGAGACCGGAAACCATCTCGTTGGAGACATCGCCGGCCTTGATGCGGCCGGGCCACCGGATCATGGCGGGCACGCGGAACGCACCTTCCCAGTTCGTGTCCTTCTCGCTGCGGAACGGCGTCGTCGCGGCGTCCGGCCAAGACCATTGATTGGGACCATTGTCGGTCGTGTAGACGACGATGGTGTTGTTGGCGATGCCGAGATCGTCCAGCGCCTTGAGCAGCTTGCCGACGTCGCCGTCGTGCTCGATCATGCCATCTGCGTATTCATTGCCCGGCATGCCGCTCTGGCCCTGCATCGATGCGCGCACATGGGTGAACGCGTGCATGCGCGTCGTGTTCATCCAGGTGAAGAATGGCTTGTTGGCCCGCGCTTGCCGCTGCATGAAATCGATCGCCGCCGCCGTCGTCTCGTCGTCGACCGTTTCCATGCGCTTGCGGTTGAGCGGCCCGGTATCCTCGATCTTGCCATCGGCGGACGCCTTGAGCACGCCACGCGGCGAGTTGCTCTTGGTGAAGGTGGTATCGTTCTTGGGATAGTAGGGACGCTCCGGCTCCTCCTCCGCATTCAAGTGATAGAGGTTGCCGAAAAACTCGTCGAATCCGTGCTTCGTCGGCAGGTATTCGTCCCGGTCGCCAAGATGGTTCTTGCCGAATTGCCCCGTTGCATAGCCAAGTGGCTTGAGCGCTTGGGCGATTGTGACGTCGCGGTCCTGCAGGCCGACGGCCGCGCCGGGAATACCGACCTTGCACAGGCCGGTGCGCAGACAAACCTGACCCGTGATGAACGTCGAGCGGCCGGCCGTGCAGCTGTTCTCCGCATAGTAGTCGGTGAAAATCATGCCTTCATTGGCGATGCGGTCGATGTTCGGCGTCTTGTACCCGACCAGCCCGCGGGTGTAGGCGCTGATGTTGGACTGGCCGACGTCGTCGCCGAAGATGACGAGGATGTTGGGTTTTGCCGTAGTCGGCTGCTGTGCGTTTGCAGGCGACTTGACGAAGGGAGACACGCTTGTCGCGACCAGAGCCGCTGTAAGCAGGCCGCGAAGCAGCGGTCTCCGGCTTCTGACAGCCGAGTTTGCCGCAGCCTTGCCCTTGTCTTTGACTTCGTCATCCATTCGGCACTCGTTACTTTCCAGAAGGCGGCGGCGAAGGCGCAGAAGCCGGCATCCGCACCACGCACCTGAATCCGACATGGCACGTCGACGTGTCGACCGGTTCCGCATGACGCGCAGCGGGGCGATAGCGGCGGCAATAGTTCGGTGCGCAAAGATGCGATCCGCCTTTCAGGACCTTACGGGGAATGCGGATGCTTGGTTGACATGGATCAAAGCTCGCCTCCTCGCGGCCGCCGCGCGGATTGAGCGGGATGCAGCAGGGCTTCGCCGCGTCGGCCTGATGCCTCGGCGACCACCAGTCCGAGGTCCACTCCCAGACATTGCCGATCATGTCGTAGAGGCCGTAACCGTTCGGGGGAAAGGCCATGACCGGCGAGGTACGCTCGAACCCATCCTCGCCGAGGTTTTGGACAGGGAAGCTTCCCTGCCAGATATTGGCCATGTGCCTGCCGCCCGGCGTCAGCGTGTTGCCCCAGGCGAATTCCTCGCCGTCGAGCCCGCCGCGCGCGGCGAACTCCCATTCCGCTTCGGTCGGCAGGTCCTTGCCGGCCCAGCGCGCATAGGCGAGCGCATCGCTATAGGAGACGTGGACGACCGGATGATCGTCGAGCCCCCTGAGGTTGCTTTTCGGTCCGTAGGGATGCCGCCAATTGGCGCCGCGCATGAACGTCCACCACTGGCTCCAATCCTTCAGATCCGTGATGCGCGGGAGCGGCGAGAAGACCAGCGATCCGGCATAGAGCATCTCGCGCACCGCGCCGGGATAATCCTTCGCGTCGGGAACGATCTGGGCTTCGGTAACATGGCCGGTCGCGTTGACGAACTCCTTGAACTGCCGGTTGGTCACTGGCGTGCGATCAATCCAGAAGCCGTCGACCGAGGCGCGGTGGCTCGGCGCTTCCTCGGGATAGTGGTGATCGGATCCCATCAGGAAGGTGCCGCCGGAGACGAACACCATCTCGCCGGTCCGCGTGTCGTCCGGTCGCCACACGCAGTGATCCATGTCCACCCGCAACATGGTCAGACTCCACATCGTTCCCGCTGCCTCAGGGTAGTGGTATTCGGCGATTTCGACGGCTGCGGTTGGCGCGTCTCAGGCGGCACATTGGTCGGGTTCCCATGTCTGCCGGAGGTTTGAGAAAGCCGATGGCCCCTCCCCTCCTTTTCTCTGCGCGCGCGTCACTGCGCACGCAGCCGGCCTTGTGGCGCGCGATCCGCCTTCAGCGGATGATCGCGACGAATATCCTTGAGGTTGCAAAGGCTAACCCAACTTTCGCGCGCTGTGATGTGCAGATCGTGCCAGCACGCGTCGCGTGCAGGCGCCGCGCATTAGCGCGTGAGGCGAGATTTTCCAATAGGCTCCGCGCAACCCCAAGTTCCTTTATGTGGAATTCAAGGAAGATTTTCCTCAACTTCGGACGTCGGCTCGTCGCACCGCCGTGATGGCAGGGGACTGAACTTGCCGCAGAATCAACACGCTTCGGCATCACGCTCACGGAATGGGGACGCATCTACTGGTTGATTCGCGAAGGCTCGACGGTTTCGAAGGGCTGCATCAGGCTGTCCACGGGACCCATGTCGACGTGATGCAGCTCGGGCGCGGCAGGCTCCGCGGCACCTTGTCTCATGTGGGCATCGGCGACTTTTCGCTCAGCATCGGCTCCTTCAACGTCGGCATGCGGACGCAGCGGATCTCAAGCGACGACAAGCTGATCGTCGGCATGCTGCTGACGGCCGAAGACCGGGTCAATCACTGGTCGTTCGATATGCGGCCGACCGACGTTCTGGTCATGCCGCCGCTGGTCGAGCATGACGGCATCTTCCACGGCGCCTCCGCCTATGCGGCGATGCGGTTCGACCTCGATGAGGTCGCCTCGATCTTCGGCGGTGAACCGCGACTTGCCGATCCCGAAAGCTGGCGCCACAAGAACCACTTTCGCGCCGATCTCGACGTCGGTCACGTCGCCGCGTCCCGGCTGAGCCGGATCGTGCTCCAGCTCGGAACGCATGACGGCGCCCTGTCCGACTCGTCCGCCGAGTTCTGGAAGCGAGCGATCGCCGAATGCATGGGAATGACGGTCCTGTCCTCATTGCCGCCGGATGGAAACGCGCGGCTGCCGTCGGCGCGACGGATCATCCGCAAGGTCGAGGATTATCTGGAAGAAGCGGGCATCCGTCCGGTCCATATCTCGGAGATTTGCGTCGCGCTCGGCGTGCCGCGTCGCTCGCTGCACCGCGCCTTCAATGAAGTGTTCGGCGTCGGACCGGTGACTTTCCTGCGCCACAAGCGCCTGTGCACCATCCACTCGATCCTCCGCGAAAGCATTCCCGGCTCGACGACGGTGGCAACCGTCGCAATGCAGCAGGGCTTCTACGAGCTCGGACGGTTCTCGCATTACTACCGCGCGATGTTCGGCGAGTATCCGTCGCAGACGCTGGGCGTGCCGGTCGCCGAACTCGTCGATCGGCCGCTTTGACGGCGGCCTCCAAACGGGCTTCCCGGCCGACCGTGCGGCGTCACGCCCTGCGTGCTTCGCATTGAACCTATCCCGGATAAAGTGCACCAATAACCAGAGTGATTCTGGTCACATTTCCTGCGGCCGCCCCCTTGCTACGCGGGGACGCCAGGATCTTTTGAATTGGATGAGAAAGCCCATGAGACGCCTGATCGGTGCCACGGCCGGCGTGTTTTGCCTTGCGGCGCCCGCGTGGGCCGAAACTCCGGCCGCGATCGTCGAGGACGTGCAGGGCAAGGTCGACGGCGTCGAGTTCATGGACTACGTGGCGCCCGGCAAGGTCATCAAGCTCGGCCCAAAGGGCACGCTGGTGCTCGGCTATCTCAAATCATGCTGGCGCGAGACCATCACCGGCGGGGTCGTCCTCGTCGGCGCCGAACAAAGCTCGGTGCAGCTCGGTGACGTCCAGCGCGTCAAGGTGCCCTGCGACGCCAACGCCGCGCAGCTCTCCGAGCGCGAGGCCAACCAGAGCGCAGCGACCACCTTCCGCACCGTGCGCTCGGACACGAAGGGCGCGCCGGCAAAGCTGCCCACGATCTACAGCGTATCGCCGCTGGTCCAGGCCAAGAGCGGCAGCACGCTGGTCATCGAGCGCACGGACGGCAAGGAGCCGACGATCACCGTACCGCTGAAGAGCGATAGTCTGGTCGCCGGCAAGTTCTACGACTTCGCAAAGGCCGGCAAGACGCTGACCCCCGGCGGCACCTACCTCGCGACCCTCGGCGCGCGGCGCTACACCTTCCAGGTCGACGCTCAAGCGACTTCGTCCGCGGCGCCGATCGTCGGCCGGCTGCTGCGGCTCGAATAGGCGGCACGCGACGGGGCGATGCGAGGGATCGGCAGGCGGGACATCGTAGCGGCGATCGTGATCGCACTGCTCGCAGGCGCCGTCTTCACGTCACCGCCCCTCAACACGCTGCAAGGGCTTTCGCTCGATATCTTGACCGCCCTGCGCGCGAGGCTTTCTCAAGATCGTCGCGATGCCGCCGCCTCACCTGTCGTCGTCATCGCGATCGACGACGAAACCCTTGACACCCCCCCGTTCAGGGGGTCGCCGACGCTGACCTGGACGCGCGAGATCGGACGTGTGATTGGCGCCGTGGTCGACGGCGGGGCCAAGGTGATCGGCTTCGACGTGATCTTTCACAGTTCGATCGAACAGTCGGAGATTCCCTTTGGCGATGCGCCGCTCGGCGATCGCATGAAGGGCTTTGACCGCGATTTCCTGATCTCTTTACGGAAAGCATCCGATGCCGGGAAGCTCGTGCTCGGCGCGGTCGTGAGCAACGAGCGTCCGGACTTTCCCTTCCGCGCGCAGCAGTTGGCGGTAAAGGGCAATGTCCGCGCGCTCAACGTCAACACCGACCCCGACGACGTCATCCGGCGAATGCCGCTGAGCTTTTCGATCGATGGCAAGCAGGTTCCCGCGATGGCGGTCGAGCTGGCTTCGCGCGCGCTCGGCGCAGGGCCCGAGCTTACTCCGGACGGCAGCACGGCGCTCGCCGGCTATGCGATACCGAGCGCCGTGCCGAACTCGCTGACGCTCAATTTTCGCGGCGTCGGCCGCGATGTTCCGAAGTTTTCCTTCGCGGATTTGCGCGCCTGCGTCGAGAAAGGCGACGGTGAGTTCTTCCGCCGCGCCTTCGATGGCAAGGTCGTCATTTTCGGCAGCGTGCTCAACGTCGACGATCGCAAGCTGACCTCGCTGCGTCTTGCCGGTGGATATGACGGAACGCCCGCCCCGCGCTGTGCGCTGCCCGCCCCTTCACGGGCGGCGCCCATGGCACGCCGCGACATCGCCGGCGTCTTCGTGCACGCGACCGTGGTGCGCAACCTGATGGAGCGCGATGCGGTGAACGAGCTCGGCTTTCCCATGCGGGCAGTTCTCACGATCGCCATCGCGGCGATCATCGCATTCGCTTCCTGCCTGCTTGCGCCGGGCCGCGCAGTGCTCGCTTATCTTACAATCATGGCCGTCTACACCGCCTGCGCCGTGAGCCTGTTCGCCCGCGGGCATGCCTTGCCGTTGACCGAGCCGGCACTTGCAGGGCTTGCTGCCAGCGCCATGATGATCGGTTACCGTTTCGTCATCGCCGACCGCGACGAACGCTTCCTGCGCAGGAGTTTTGCGCTCTACCTCGCCCCACAGGTGATCGAGAGCATGGTGGCTTCCGGCAAGATGCCCGCGCTCGGCGGCGAGATGCGTAACGTCACCGTGTTCTTCTCGGACCTCGCCGGCTTCTCCGCGATCGCCGAGAAGATGGCACCTGGTGAGCTAGTCGCGCTGATGAATGAGTATCTCTCCGCCATGACCGACGTCATCGAAAGCCATGGCGGGTACGTCGACAAATATATCGGCGATTCCATCGTGGCCGTGTTCGGCGCCCCGGTCGCCGATCCCGATCACGCCCGCAATGCCGTCCGTGCCGCGCTTGCCTGCACTGCGCGGCTGGACGAGCTCAATCGCAGCCACGCCGCCTTCGAGAGCCTTGCGCACCGCATCGGCCTCAACACCGGTGAGGCCGTGGTCGGCAATATCGGCTCGCGCCGGCGCTTCAACTATACGGTCATGAGCGATACCGTGAACGTCGCCTCGCGCCTCGAGGGCGCCAACAAGTACTTTGCGACCTCGATCATGGCCTCCGAAATGACGGTCGCGCAAACCGCCGACAGTTTTGCCTGGCGCGAGCTCGATGCCGTCCGTGTCAAGGGCCGCGACGAGGCGATAAAGGTCTATGAGCCGCTTGCCGCGCGAGGCGCGGAGACGGCGGAGCAAGCGAAAGCGGCGATGGGCTATGCCGAGGGGCTTGCGTATTGGCGGGCGCGCGAATTCGCGAAGGCCGCAACTTGCTTCGACCACCTCGCTGCGACCGATGCGCCATCAGCCTTGTTTGCAAAGCGCGCCAAGGAACTCGCCACCAATCCGCCAGCCGCGGATTGGACGCCGGTGAATACGCTGGAAGGCAAGTAGCGCCAAGCAAGCCGGCGCGCCCTAGAACGGCAATCCAACGTAATTCTCGGCGAGCAGCCGCTGCGCCGTCTCGGACGAGAGCAAATATTCCAGCTCGGTCTGCTGCAGCCTGTCCTCGTAGTCGATCCGGTCGGGGAAACGATGCAGCAGCATCGTCATCCACCAGGAGAAACGCTGTGCCTTCCAGATTCGCGCGAGCGCCTTGGCTGAATAGCCCTCGAGCCCGGAATCGTCGCCCTTCTGATAATGGGCGAGCATCGCGTGATAGAGATAGTAGATGTCGGAGGCTGCGCTGTTGAGCCCGCGCGCGCCGGTCGGCGGCACGATGTGGGCGGCATCGCCCGCGAGGAACAGCCGGCCATAGCTCATCGGCTCGGCGACGAAGCTGCGCAGGGGTGCGATGCTTTTCTCGATCGACGGACCCGTGATCAGGTGCGCCGCGACCTCGCCCGGCAAACGGCGCTTCAGCTCGCCCCAGAACGCCTCGTCGGGCCAGTCCTCCACCTTGTCAGTCAACGGCACCTGGATGTAGTAGCGGCTGAGCACCTGCGAACGCAGCGAGCAAAGCGCAAAGCCGCGCTCGTGCTTCACATAGATCAGTTCCGGCGAGACCGGCTTGGTACGCGACAGGACGCCGAGCCAGCCGAACGGATAGACCTTCTCGTATTCGCGCAATACGTCCTTCGGGATCGACTTGCGGCTGACGCCGTGGAAGCCGTCGGCACCGACGATGTAGTCGCAGTCGACGCGGATGGTCTCCCCGTTCGCACGATAGGTCACGAACGGCTTGTCCCACTTCAGATCGTGCGGCGTGACGTCCTCGGCATTGTGCACCACCTTGCCGCCGAGACGGTCGCGCGCCTCGTAGAGATCGCGCGTCAGCTCGGTCTGGCCGTAGACCAGCACCGAATTGCCACCGGAATGCTTGTGGAGGTCGATATGCGAGAGCACGCCGTCATGGGCGATCTCGAACCCCTTGTGGATCTCGCCTTCACGGTCCATCCGCTCGCCGCACTGCGCCTCGCGCATCAGCTTGGCAAAGCCATGCTCCAGCACGCCGGCGCGGATGCGCGCTAGCACATGGTCGCGGCTGTATTTCTCCAGCACGACCGTGTCGATACCCTTCAGGTGCAGGAGCTGGGACAACAGCAGTCCCGACGGGCCGCCGCCGATGATACAGACCTGAACTTTCATTTTCCCGTCCTCCCGTGCACGAGTTTTTTCGCAAATTTCGCACGGCAAACCGATGGAGGGATTGGCCTTTATCTTGTACAATTCGAACATGCCCCCTGCCCCCTCGACATCGGCCATCAAGGTCTACAATTTGTTCGGCGAATCCGGCGATCTGCCCGACGTCGTGCACTGCGAGACCATCGCCTCCCGCTCGGTGCTGCATGATTGGACGCTGGCCGTGCACCGCCACGCGCGGCTGCACCAGGTGCTGCTGATCGAGCGCGGCGGCGGCGAGGCGACGCTCGACGGGCGCATCGTGCCGCTGAAGCCGATGCAGATCGTCAACGTGCCGGTCGGCCACGTCCACGGCTTCCGCTTCGTGCCTGATACCCAGGGCTGGGTGCTGACGATCGCCGCCGAAATTCTCGACGAGGCGCTGCTCGCCTCGGAAGGGCTGCGCGCGGCGCTGTCACAATCGGCCGTGGTGCGCGGCACGCCGCAGATCCGCACCACCATGAAGCAGATCTTTGCCGAGCACGCAGCCCGAAACTTCGGCCGCGCGCATGTGCTGCGCGCGCTGTCGGCGGCGGTGATCGGCCTCGTGGCACGCGAACTCGCCGGCACGAGCGGCGGCGGCGGCTCAGCGGATTCCGACCTGTTCCGCCGCTTCGAGGCGCTGCTCGAAGCGCACCATCTCGAACGCTGGAGCGTTGCTGACTATGCCGGGGCACTGTCGGTGACGCCGACCCATCTCAACCGGATCACGCGCACCGCCACGGGAGATACCGCTTCGCATCTGATCCTCAACCGGCTGATCCGAGAGGCGCGGCGCAACCTCGTCTACACCAACCTGCCGGTGTCAACGATCGCCTATGCGCTCGGCTTCGAGGATCCTGCCTATTTCAGCCGGGTCTACGCCGCGGCGACCGGCCGTTCGCCGCGCGCTTTTCGCGCGCAGCTCCATAGCGATGAATGATGATTTCTACGCGGGAGAACGACCTACTTGCCGTTACGTCGCGTGCGGGTTGACGACGGTATAGCCTCGCAGCGACCGCGCGTGAATTCGCGTTGACCGACCACCTGAATTGGCATCATACGCCATCCACATGTCGCCCTGCAGGTGTTGCTCCAAGACGAAGACGTGTCCGCGTCGGGCCGCAACCATTCCCGGTGCGGGCGATGTCCGTGGGAAGCGCAGCCAGTTGGCCGCAAGGTTCAATTCCGGGACGATCCGGCCGAAGACGTGCAGAGCCGCCCCGCAACCGCAGAAACTCCGCGGACACCCGGACGGGCGACCGCTGACGATCTGGGTGCCGGAAACATTCACCTGTGTCACGGCGGCTTGAGCGTCAGCGACCGCTCCTCGCATCACGAGGTGCGTTCGTCGCGTGTCCCGCGAAACTTTCTCGCGACGAACTTGAGAGAACGAGAAGTCGCACGGCATCGTCACATTGCATTCCGGTGCCGTGTTGGTGCCGGAAGGACGTGCTTCCGCAGCGATCGAACTGGTCACGACAAGGAAAGATGCAATAAGAACAGATTTAAACAACATGCAGGACTCCATATTGAACAGTCCTGCCCCGGCACTTAAGGGCCAATACCAGTTTGGCGAAATTTGGCCTAAACAAAGGCCGATCGCGGTCTTCGGAGCGTTTGAAGACGTTGAAGCGAACAGCGTGCGAGCCGCACGCGGTGCCGGCGTCGCGACCGCGATCATGGAGTGACGGATGGGGGCCGGATCAACCGGCCCTGTTCATTTCGCCACGAACTCCGGCGGGGCTTCGCGCGGCACGATGATGCGGAATGTCGTCCCGCCGCCGGGCTCGGTCTCCAGCTTGATCCGGCCGCCCAGACGGCTCGTCACGATGTTGTGGACGATGTGCAGTCCGAGGCCGGTGCTGCCCTGGTCGCGCCTTGTCGTGAAGAACGGATCGAACGCCTGGCGCCTGACATCGGCGGTCATGCCGCAGCCGTCGTCAGAAAACAGCACTTCGACCTTGTCCTTGCCGAGCGCCTGCGCCGCGATATGAACCGATCCGCGCACGCCGTCCGGAAAGGCGTGCACCGCCGAGTTGATCACGAGGTTGGTGAGCACCTGGCCATAAGGCCCGGCATAGCTGTTCATCGCGAGATTGGGTTCGCATTCGACCCTGACCAGGAGATTTTCGCTGCGTAGCCCGGAGCGCAGTCCCTTGACGACCTGCTCGGTGACCTCGCCGAGATCGAAGCGCCTGCGATCCGACACATTGCGATCGGCCGCGACCTGTTTGAACGACTGGATCAGATCGACGGCGTGATTGAGGTTGATGATGATCTGCGATGCCGCCTCGCGGCTTGCCGCGATGAATTCGTTGAGGGTTGAGCGACGCAGATCGCCGCGTGCGACGTCGGCTTCAAAACGGTTGGCCTTGTTGGCGAAGGCGGAGGCGACCGTCAGGCTGGTGCCGACGGGCGTATTGATCTCGTGCGCGACTCCCGCCACGAGCCGTCCCAAAGCGGCGAGCTTCTCCGTTTGTAGGAGGCCGTCCTGGGCGGCACGCAGTTCGTCCAGCGATTGCGACAATTGCCGCGTGCGCTCCTGCACCTCGGTGAAAAGCCGCGCGTTCTCGATCGCGATGACCGCTTGTCCCGCGAAGGTCTTCAACAGCTCGACCTGCGCCTTGGGGAATAGTTGCGGCACGAGCCGCATGACGGCGATGGCGCCAATTGCGACCTCGTCTCGAAGCATCGGTATCACGAGGATGCTGCGGTAGCCCGACGTCCGCTGCAATTCGCTATATCCGCCGGAGACGAGCACGTCCGGCTCGTGCACGACGCGCCGCTCGCGAACGGCAACCGAGATGAGGTTTCCGCTAGTGATCGGCGCCGGATAGGCTGTCTGCACCGCCGCGATCGATTCCGGCGAGAACTGGTCGTAGGCGACAAGGTGAACGCGCTCGCCGTCGCTGCGATAGACGGCGCTGAGAACGCTCTGGCAGAGCCGTGCCGCATTCCTGACGATCCGGTCGAACACGCGCGGAAGATCAGTCGGCGCGTCCGAGATGAGGCTCAGGACCTCGGCGGTCGCGGCCTGCCGCTCTCTCGCTTCCTGGAGCTCGAGAGCAAGCTGCGTTGCTCCAGGTTTTGTCCGCCCGGAAACGAAAGCGCGAGGCGCCTTCGGCGCGCTGCGTCGCTTTTTCGTCTTCGCCGTGCGGCTGCCCGATTTGCTCGGCCCGCCTGCCCGAGAGTGCTTTCCCATGGCCCTCCTCCGGCCCCAGAATAAGCCATCGTATCGGCTCGGGCGAATAACGGGAACGGTGATCAGCTGCGGGGCCTCAGCAAAAAAAGCCGGCCTCACCATTCGATGAGACCGGCCTTCGTGGATATCGAGGGCTATCAGACGTCGAAGAACACAGTCTCCTCGGGTCCCTGCAGATTGATCGTGAAGGAGTACACGACCTTGCCGGCGCGCTCGCTGCGCTTGCCGATCAGGGTCGACCGCCGCACCGGCTGCTCGATCAGATTGAGAACGGGATCGGCGGCGTTGGCGGCCTCTTCATCCGAGAAATAGAGCCGCGTGTTCAGCCCGATATTGATGCCGCGGGCGACGATCCAGACGTTGACGTGCGGGGCACATTTGCGCCCCGCTTTATCGGTGATCGCGCCCGGCTTGATCGTCTCGAAGGTGATCAGCCCGCTGTCGAAATCCGAACCCGCGCGACCCCAGCCGCGAAAGTCCTCGTCCAGTGCGCCAGCCGAGCGGTCGGCCGGATGGTTGTAGCGGCCGGCCGCATTGGCCTGCCAGATCTCCAGCAGCACGTCGCGCAGCGGCGTGCCCGTGCCATCGAGCACGCGGCCCTCCAGCGTAATCCGCTCGCCCTTGGTGTCCGGCGTAACGAGCACGTTGGAGAAGTTCTTCTCAAAAATGTCGAAGCCGGCCATGCCCGGAATCAGTCCGATATGGACGTAGGGCCCGGCAGTCTGGGAGGCGGTTCCCTTGAGATAGTTGAGCGGCTGCGCCATGACTTTAGTTTCCTTCCGGGCGATTTTCGAAATAGGTGGAGCGCGCCCCGCGCAGCACGATGTCGAAGCGGTAGGTGAGCGAATCGAACGGCGTAGAGGCGTTGAGATCGAGCGGGGCGACGAGACGGTCGAGCGCGTCCTTGTCCGGGATCGTCGTGAGGATCGGGCAGACCGGGATCAGAGGGTCGCCCTCGAAATACATCTGGGTGATCAGCCGCTGCGCAAAACCCGAGCCGAACACCGAGAAGTGGATATGCGCCGGGCGCCAGCTGTTGACGTAGTTGCGCCAGGGATAGGGGCCGGGCTTGATGGTGCGGAAGTAGTAGTAGCCGCTGTCGTCAGTCAGCGCGCGGCCGCAGCCGCCGAAATTCGGATCGACCGGCGCCAGATACGTGTCCTTCTTGTGCCGGTAGCGACCGCCGGCATTGGCCTGCCAGAACTCCACCAGCGTGTTGGGCACGCCGCGACCGGTCTCGTCCATCACCCGGCCGTGCACGATGATGCGCTCGCCAATGGGATCGCCGTCCTTGGCGTAGTTGCGGATCAGGTCATTATCGAGCGGCCCGAGGTCGTTGTGACCGAACACCGGCCCGGTGATCTCCGAGATCGAGTTCTCCAGCGAAAGCAATGACTGGCGCGGTGAGCGCAGCACCGAGGATTTGTAGCCGGGCGCGTGCGCCGGCGGGTGGATGGAACGGTCACGCTGGAAGAAGCCGCCATCGCCAAGCGGCGGCGTGAACGGCTCGGGGCGGTTGAGGCGGGCGGCGTCCTGCGCGGCTGCGATACGAGCGGCCTGGGCGGTCATCTGGCGTTGTCTCCCTCTGGCGCCCGGTCGGGCGCGGCTTATCGGGAGAGCATGCGCCGGCCTATTCTCAAGATAAATAGATGAATTATAATGTATCTCATGAAAGAAATCGATCATTTGGCCCTCGACGGCCATTCGCTGTCGCTGTTCCTCGCCGTGCTGGAAGAAGGTTCGGTGACGGGGGCCGCGACCCGGCTCGGCCTCACCCAATCCGCCGTCAGCCACGGGCTGAAAAAGCTGCGGCGCATCGCCGGCGATCCCCTGTTCGCCAAATCCGGTCGCGGTATCGTTGCCACCGCGCACGCGCAGGCGCTCGCCACCAAGGCGCGCGCGCTGATCGACGAGATGCGGAGCTTTGCCGGCGGCGTCACCTTCGAGCCGAAAGCGGCGCACCTGTCGCTGACGATCGCCGCCAATGATTTCCAGCGCGACCTGTTGCTGCCGCGCTTCTTCGGCCATGTCGCAGCCCAGGTGAAGAGTCTGAATCTGCGCGTGATCCCCTCGCAATCACCCTCGCCTGCCATGTTGCGCGAGAATCGTTGCGACCTCCTGATCAGCCCGCTGCCTCCGTCCGGCATCGACATCGTGCAGAAGCGCCTGCTGCGAGACCACTACGTCTGCTACTACGACCGAACTGCGCGCTCTGCGCCGGCGACGCGCAATGCCTATCTGGCCGCGCGCCACGTCACGGTGGTCTATACCGACAACGAGCGGCTCGACTTCGATCGCAGGCTTGCGGCAAACGGCTTCCACCGCGACATCGCGATATCAGTGCCGAGCTTCTCCGGCGTGCCGTCTTTCCTGCGCGGCTCGGACATGCTGGCGAGCATGCCGAGCCTGCTTGCGGACGGCCTGATGCGCGACTTCGCGCATGTGCACATTCCGCTCGCCTCGCGCGCCAGGACGCTCGCCGAGCTGCCGATGTTCATGGTCTGGCACCAGCGCTACCAGAAGGACCCGGCCCATCGCTGGATCCGCAGCCAGCTCGAGGCAGTGGCGACGACCGCGGCTGGGGCATGAACAGGGGGCGCCCTGCCCCCCGCCAAACCCACTGGTTGCGCCGCATCCGCCACGCTAGAATTCGGCCATGACCGTGACCGATATTGCGAGCCGAACCTATAACCACAGCTGGCGGCTGGACCCGATCGTCCGCAGCCTGCTTGATACCGATTTCTACAAGCTGTTGATGTTACAGATGATTCGGGAATTTTACCCGGATCAGAGGGTGACGTTTTCGGTCATCAACCGCTCGCGCCATGTGCGCCTCGCCGAGATCATCGACGAGGGCGAGCTGCGCGCCCAGCTGGACCATGCCCGCACCATCCGCTTCACCAAGAAAGAGCTGATCTGGCTTGCCGGTAACACCTTCTACGGCAAGACCCACATGTTCTCGGCCGACTTCATCCGCTGGCTCGCCGAATTCCGCTTGCCCGAATACGAGCTGCGCAAGGTCCAAGGCCAGTACGAGCTGCACTTTCACGGGCCGTGGACCCACACCACGATGTGGGAGATTCCGGCGCTCGCGATCCTCAACGAGCTGCGCTCGCGCTCGGCGATCAAGGGCCGCGGCCGCTTCGAGCTCGACGTGCTCTATGCCCGCGCCAAGGCCAAGCTCTGGACCAAGGTCGAGCGGCTCCGCCAGCTCGAAAACCTGAGGCTCTCGGACTTCGGCACGCGCCGCCGCCACGGCTTCCTCTGGCAGCGTTGGTGCGTCGAGGCGGTGAAGGAAGGGCTCGGACAATCCTTCATCGGTACCTCCAACGTCCTGCTCGCCATGGACAATGATCTCGAGGCGATCGGCACCAATGCGCACGAGCTGCCGATGGTGGCGGCCGCGCTCGCCAAGGACGACGAGGAGCTGCGCTTCGCGCCCTATCGCATTCTCGACCAGTGGCGCCAGACCTATGGCGGCAACCTCCTGATCGCGCTGCCCGACGCTTTCGGCACCAAGGCCTTCCTGCGCGATGCACCGGAATGGGTTGCCGACTGGACCGGCTTCCGCCCCGACAGCGCACCGCCGATCCAGGCCGGCGAAGAGATCATCAAATGGTGGGAGAAGAAGGGCCGCAATCCCAGGGACAAGCTGCTCGTCTTTTCCGACGCGATGGATGTCGGCTCGATCGAGGAGACCTACCATCACTTTTCGGGCCGGGTGCGCCTATCCTTCGGCTGGGGCACCAACCTCACCAATGATTTCGTCGGCTGCCCACCGGACGGCTCGGTCAATCTCGATCCGATCTCGCTGGTCTGCAAGGTGACGTCGGTCGACGGACATCCGGCCGTCAAACTGTCCGACAATCCGGAGAAGGCGACCGGCATGCCGTCCGAGATCGAACGGTATTTGCGCGTGTTCGGCGACGCCGGCCGTGTGCGCAAGGCCGTGCTGGTCTGACGCCTCGCGGAGAGCCCACGCCGGTCGCGCACGGCCCCGCGGACGGTCGATGCAGCATTCTTCGAGACGGTGCGAGGAGGCGTGAGCCGGCAGGCTAACTTGCTCTGCGCCGCTCCTGCGCGTAGCGCAGCAGGGCCGTGAAGCGGTAGATGCCGTGCACGAACTTGCCATAGGGCATGGTGATGAACAGCGCGAACACCGCGCCGAGATGCAGAGCCAGCAGCGGCCCCATCGCGGCAGTCTCACGCAGGACCAGCAGCACGAGGCCCGTGATGCCGGTCAGGAACAGCATTGCGATGAAGCCGACGTCCATCCCGTAGCGGCCCTCATCCAGCAGCGCAGGATCGCGGTCTCTCTTGGCAACAAAGAGCCCGATCGGTCCGACGACGAGGCCGATGCCCCCGAGCGTACCGAGCACAACCGGCAGGTCCCACCACGGATAAGGCGCTTCACGTCCGAGCAGATAGTGGTAGAGCGTGCCGACGCATGTTGCGGCAAAGCACAGCAGGAAGCCATAGAAGGTGAAATGATGGTAGAGCTTGCGTCGGTCGGTCGGACGGTCGTCCTCATTGTAGCAGCCGACGCCGCCGCCATGGAGATAGCGAAGCTCGCCGGCATCGCGGATCGCCTGAAAGATCGAGCCACCATCCGCGCGGCCGCCGATCGGCGCGCCGATGTCGCGCCAGAACGCGCGAACGCTCATCACCAGCGCCAGGATCGCGTAAAGGAACGCGGCACCGAATAGTGCCGCCATCGCGTTGTGCGGCATCAGCTTGTAGAAGGCGCCGGGGCCGGTGTGAACGCCGAATAGCACGTCGCGGTCGTGCGCGACCACAAAGCCAAGGATGAACGCGGCCATGCTGAGCGCAGCCATGACGCTGATGACGAGACCGTTGCGCGCGAACACGCCGGACAGGGCCCGCGGCCAGGCATAGGCCGCATAGGACTCCGCGCGGGCGACGGCGAGCGTCTTCGGGACGTTGACGTTGAACTCGTGCGGCGGCGAAAACTGGCAATCGACGTAGCAGGCGCCGCAGGCATGGCAGAGATTGGCGAGATAATTGAGGTCGCCGTCCGAAAACGCGCGGCGCATCTCCATGGCTGGAAACACCGCGCATAGGCCTTCGCAGTAGCGGCAGGAATTGCAGACCGTCATCAGGCGGTCGGCTTCGTCGAGAATCCTAGTTCCGTGCATGTTTCGCCGCTTCTTGTCCTGCGATCCGCCCGAACACGCTGCCGATGGTCATGCCCATGCCGGCGGCATAGCCCTTGCCCAACACATTGCCGGCCATGATTTCGCCGGCCGCGAACATATTGGCCGATGGCCTGCCGTCCTTCATCAGCATGCGCGCTTCCTTGGTCACGCGTGTGCCGAGATAAGTGAAGGTGATGCCGGGGCGCACCGGATAGGCGAGATAGGGCGGCGTCTCGATCCGCCGCGCCCAATGCGTCTTCGGCGGCGTGATGCCCTCGGTGCGGCAGTCGTCGAGGAGGGTGTGGTCGAAGGTGCCGGGACGCACCGCAGCGTTGAAATCGGTGACGGTCTTTTCCAGTGCGACCGGATCGAGACCGAGCTTGTCGGCGAGCTCGGCAACCGTCTGCCCTGCAATCGGTGGAAACAACGTCGGCATGAAACTCGTGACGACGGTCGAGTCGAAGATGATGTAGGCGATCTGGTCCGGCTGCGCCGCGACCAGCCGGCCCCAGATCGCGTAGCGCTTCGGCCAGAGGTCCTCGCCCTCATCGTAGAAGCGCTGCGCGTGCTTGTTGACGACGATGCCGAACACGACGGAGTCGTGCCGTGTGATGATGCCGCCGTCGAACTTCGGCGCCCGCGCATCGATCGCGACCGCATGGCACTGGGTGGGATCGCCGACTTCCTGCACGCCCTTGGCAAGCAGCATCTTCAGGATGGAGCCGCGGTTATAGGGCGTGCCACGGATCAGGAAATTGTCGGCGGCCTCGCCCCAATATTCCTTCAGCCATTCGATATTGGCCTCGAAGCCGCCGGCAGCGGCGACCAGCGACGTCGCGCGGATCTCGTTTACGGCATCGATCGGCCGCTTCAGACGCGCGGCCAGGAACATGGCGTCCTCGATGACGAGATCGGTGACCTCGGCATCATAGTGGATCTCGACACCGAGCTGCTCCGCGGTGAGATACAGCGCATTGAGCATCGCCCGGCCGCCGCCGAGGAAGAAGGAGTTGGTGCGCCCGAGACTGAGCGTGCCGCCGAGCGAGGGTTGCCAGCGCACACCCTGCTCCACGATCCAGTTCAGGATGTCCTTGGACTCCCGGATCATGTGGCGCGCCAGCTCCTCGTCGGTCTGTCCGCCCGTGACCAGCAGCAGGTCCTTCCAAAACTCGTCTTCGGTATAAGGGCCGGTCAGGATCTCGGTCGCGGCATCATGGGCGCAGCGCATGTTGCGGGTGTGGCGCGTATTGCCACCGCGATAGAATTTGGGCGCGCCTTCCAGCACGACGACCGAGGCACCGCCGCGCCGCGCGGCGATCGCCGCGCAGAGCGCTGCATTGCCGCCGCCGATCACCAGCACGTCGTATTTTTTGCTCATGCCGCCTGCCAGGACCCCAGAGCTGGAGCCATTCCGTGTTTCGCTGACGCTACCGCCATTGCGCACTTTTGTATACAAAGATATACAATAGTTGCGCAACGCTCCGCTTTGCATGGGAACGATGCGCCGGGATCGGAGAGAGCATGGCCAGGCGCCCGGCAAAGACAAGCGGATCGATCGATCGCGGTTCCGGCGTGGCGCTGGGCGAAGCCGTGTTCCGCTCGCTGTGCGAGGCACTCCAGGCCGGCAGCTACCGCGCCGGCGATCGCTTGCGAGAGGAGGAGGTCGCGCAGCGGCTGAACGTCAGTCGCACGCCGGTGCGCGAGGCACTGGGGCGGCTTGCCGCGCGCGGCTTCGTGCAGCCGGCCGCGGGCCGCGGGCTGATCGTCCGCAACCTCGACATTTCCGAGGTGCTCGAGCTCTACGCCATGCGCGAGATCCTGGAGGGTGCGGCGGCGCGGCTCGCCGCCGAGCACGCCTCGCGCCCCGAGATCGACGCGATGACGGATATCGAGCAGGCTTTCACCGAACATTCCGCCGACGCTACCGAGATGGCCAGGCTCAACCGCGCCTTCCACGAGGCGATCTGCCGCGCCGCGCGCAACCGCTATCTCGACAGCGCCTCGAAGGAGCTCCAGGACTGGATCGCGCTGCTCGGCCCGACCACGTTCTCGGTCACCGGTCGGCCCTCGACCAGCCACAGAGAGCATCAGGCCATCATCAGCGCCATTGCCGCCCGCGACGGCGACAAGGCCGAAAAACTGGCGCGCGCCCACATTCGTGAGGCGCTACGGTGCCGGCTGAAGCTCCTGCAGAAACAATAGCAAGAGGTCACCGAACGATCGATCACGAAACCTTGTGGGAATGAGATCGCGGCGGCCGCGATCTCAGGGAAGAGCGGCAGGCTGTCGGAGCCTGCTGGAACATCTGCAAGGAGAGCTCCTATGACTGTCCGCAAGACGCACGCCGCTGCCCTGGCACTGACAGCGCTCGTGGTCGGCACAGTAGCATTTGCCGTCGCCCCCGTCGCGGCAACGGCCCATCCGATCGCCGGCGCGCGAGTTGCGCCGACGCGGCCCGCAGCACATGCCTATCAGACTCGCGAGACGCCCGCGCCGCATGTCCAGATGCCGCATCCGTCCGACCATCCCGATGGGACATTCCCGTTCATATGGCTCGGATGATCGAGCGGGAGCCGGACTGGTCCCGCGCTGATCAGGCAAGCACGTCTGCAGCCGCGGCTTTCAAGACGTCACGCACATCGCGCGGGCTGAGCCGCACTTGCAAGCCGCGTTGACCGCCATTGACGTAGACGAGGTCATGCGCAAGCGCGCTCTCCTCAATGACGGTCGTCACCGCGCGCCGCTGCCCGAACGGGCTGATGCCGCCGACCTTGAAGCCGGTGACGCGCTCGGCCTCGAACGGCTTCATCATCTGGGCCGACTTGCCGCCTGCGGCGGCCGCGAGCTTCTTCATCGAGACTTCCCGGTCGGAAGGAACGACGACGCAAACCGGCTTGCCGTCGACGAGCGCCATCAGCGTCTTCAGCACCCGCGCCGGATCTTCACCAAGCGCGGCAGCAGCCTGAAGCCCGATGCTCTCGGCGTCGGGATCATAGTCATAGGCATGGACGGTGAAGGATACGGAAGCGGCAGCGAGCGCGCGTGTGGCTGGGGTCACTTTGGACATGCGCCATCGTTTAGCACCGTCATTGCGAGGAGCGAAGCGCGGTGAACCGTATGGGCACACGCCTCGATACTCGCGCTGTCATCGCCCGCAATGAGAGGAGTACGCGCCTACTCCGCCGCGTCGCGCATTTCGACGCGCTCGGCCCTTGCGGCGCAGAACTTGAACTCGGGGATCTTGCCGAAGGGATCTAGCGCCGGGTTGGTGAGGAGGTTGGCGGCCGCTTCCGCGTAGCAGAACGGCATGAACACCATGTTCTCCGGCACGTCGCGGTCGGAGCGGACCTTGACCTCGACCGCGCCGCGGCGGGTCTCCAGGCGAATGAAATCGCCGGGCGTGAGCTTCTTCTTCCGCATGTCCTTCGGCGACATGAACGCCACCGCCTCCGGCTCGATCTGGTCGAGCACCTGCGCGCGTCGTGTCATCGAGCCGGTGTGCCAGTGCTCAAGCACGCGGCCGGTCGAGAGCACCATCGGATATTCGTCGTCCGGCAACTCGTCCGGCGGTATCACCTTGGCCGGCACGATCTTGCCGCGACCGCTCGCGGTCGGGAAGCCCGTGGTGAAGATGATCTCGTTGCCGGGCTTGTCGGGAGCGTCGGCCGGATAGGTAACAGCGCCTTCGCGCACCAGCCGCTCCCAGCTGATGTTCTTGAGCGACGGCATCAGCTCCGCCATCTCGGTGTAGACGTCGCCGGGACCCGAATAATTCCATGGCAAGCCCATCCGCTTGCCGATCTCCTGGATGATCCAGAGATCCTGCCGTGCATCCCCCGGCGGCTTGATGACCTGGCGGGCGAGCTGCACGCGGCGATCGGTGTTGGTGAAGGAGCCGTCCTTTTCCGCAAACGCAGAGGCCGGCAGGATGACGTCGGCGTGGAACGCCGTCTCCGTGACGAAGAGATCCTGCACCACGAGATGATCGAGCATGGCGAGCGCCTGGCGCGCATGCTGGAGATCGGGATCGGACATCGCAGGGTTCTCGCCCTCGACATACATGCCCTTGATCTCACCGGCGTGGATGGCGTTCATGATCTCGACCACGGTCAGGCCGCGGACGGGATCGAGCTCCTGGCCCCACAACTTCTCGAAATTACCGCGCATGTCGTCGCGGCCGACCGGTTGATAGTCGGGCAGGAACATCGGGATCAGGCCGGCGTCGGAGGCGCCCTGCACGTTGTTCTGGCCGCGCAGCGGATGCAGGCCGGTACCGGGACGTCCGACCTGGCCGGTGATCAGCGCGAGCGCAATCAGGCAACGCGCATTGTCGGTGCCGTGGACATGCTGGCTGATGCCCATGCCCCAGAAGATGATCGAGGATTTTGCGCGCGCATAGGTGCGCGCCACCTCGCGCAGGGTTTGCGCCGGGATGCCGCAGATCGGCGCCATCTTCTCCGGCGTGAATTCCTTGATCTTCTCCTTCAGGTCATCAAAACCCTCGGTGTAACCGGCGATGTACTGGTCGTCGGTCAGGCCTTCGGTGATGATCGTGTTGATCATCGCATTCAGCATGGCGACGTCGGCGCCGGGCTTGAACTGCAAATGCTTGGTCGCATGACGCGACAGCGTCTGCCGACGGGGATCCATCACAAAGAGCTTTGCGCCCTTCTTGGCCGCGTTCTTGATGTAGGTCGCCGCGACAGGGTGGTTCACGGTCGGATTGGCGCCGATCACCCAGATGACTTCGGCGTCCATCGCGGCCGCGAACGGCGCCGATACAGCGCCCGAGCTTAAGCCTTCGAACAGCGCCGCGACCGACGAGGCGTGGCAGAGCCGCGTGCAGTGATCGACATTGTTCGACCCGAAGCCGGTGCGTACCAGCTTCTGGAACAGATAGGCCTCTTCATTCGAGCCCTTGGCCGAGCCGAAGCCGGCCAGCGCCTTGACGCCCTTGGTATCGCGGATCTTGACCAGGCCCTTGGCCGCGATGTCGAGAGCCTCCTCCCATGAGGCTTCGCGGAAATGGGTGAAGGGGTTGGCGGGATCGATCTGGTCGTTGGCATCCTTCTTCGCGTTCGGCAGCCGCACCAACGGCCTCGTCAGGCGATGCGGATGGTGGATGTAGTCGAAGCCGAAGCGGCCCTTGACGCAAAGACGGTTGTGATTGGCCGGGCCGTCGCGACCCTCGGCATAGATCACCTTCTCGTCCTTGACCTCGTAGGTCACCTGGCAGCCGACGCCGCAGAACGGGCAGAGCGAATCGACCTTCCTGTCGGCATAGGTGACGCGGGTCTGGTTCTCGTCGAGCATCACGGCCGGCATCAGGGCGCCGGTCGGGCAGGCCTGCACGCATTCGCCGCAGGCCACGCAGGTGGACTCGCCCATGGGATCGTCGAAGTCGAACACGATCTTGGCGCCGGCATTGCGGTAGGCCATGCCGATGACGTCGTTGACCTGGACCTCGCGGCAGGCGCGCACGCAGAGGCCGCACTGGATGCAGGCATCGAGATTGACGCGCATCGCCGGATGGCTGGCGTCTGTTGCCCAGCGCTCGGCGGCGGGGAAACGGCTCTCGGTGACGCCGGTGGTTTCAGCCCAGTGCCAGAACTTCGAGTCCGGATCGTGCGAGGTCTCGCGCGCCGGCTGGTCGGCGACGAGCAGCTCCATCACCATCTTCTGCGCAGCGACCGCGCGGGCGCTTTCGGTCTTCACCTTCATGCCGACCGACGGGGTGCGCTTGCAGGAGGCGGCAAGCACGCGCTCGCCCTCGATTTCGACCATGCAGGCGCGGCAATTGCCGTCGGGCCGATAGTCGGGCGCCGGTGAATAGCAGAGATGCGGGATATCGCGGCCCTGACGTTTTGCGACTTGCCAGATGGTCTCGCCGGGCCTCGCCTCGACCTGCTTGCCGTCGAGCTCGAACGTAATCTTGGTCATTCGGCCGCTTCCTTGAACTCGTCAGGGAAATATTTGATCACGGTTGTGAGCGGATTCGATGCCGCCTGGCCGAGCCCGCAGATCGAGGCATCGCGCATCGCCTGGCTCAATTCGTCCAGCAGGGCACGGTTCCAGACCGGCCGCTGCATCAACAACGCCGCCTTCTGGGTTCCGACACGGCACGGCGTGCACTGGCCGCAGCTCTCGTCCTCGAAGAACTTCATCAGGTTCAGCGCCGCGGACCTGACGCTGTCCTTCTGCGACAGGATCACGATCGCGGCTGAGCCGATGAAGCAGCCGTATTTTTCCAGCGTGCCGAAATCGAGCGGGATGTCGTCCATCGATGCCGGCAGAATGCCGCCGGACGCTCCGCCCGGCAAATAAGCGTAGAACGTGTGGCCGTCGGCCATGCCGCCGCAATATTCGTCGATCAACTCGCGCACGGTAATCCCGGCGGGCGCGAGCTTCATGCCGGGATTCTTGACGCGGCCCGAGACCGAGAAGCTGCGCAGGCCATGGCGCTCATGACGGCCATGGCTCTTCCACCAGTCGGCGCCCTTCTCGACGATGTCGCGCACCCACCACAGCGTCTCGATATTGTTGATCAGCGTCGGCAGGCCGAACAGGCCGACCTGGAACGGATAAGGCGGCTTGTGCCGCGGCAGGCCGCGCTTGCCTTCGATGCTTTCGAGCAGCGAGGACTCTTCACCGCAGATGTAAGCACCGGCGCCGCGCCGCATGTGCAGCGTCGGGCCGCCCGCGGGAAGCTTCGCGATCTCGCGCTCGAGAATCTCGCGGCAGGCGGGATATTCGTCACGGAGATAGATGTAGACGTCGGAGGCCTCGACCACATGCGCGCCGATCAGCATGCCCTCGATGAAGCGATGCGGATCGGTTTCGAGATAATAACGGTCCTTGAACGTGCCGGGCTCGCCTTCGTCGCCGTTGATCGCCATCAGCCGCGGACCGGGCTCCCCTAATACCGCGCGCCATTTGCGTCCCGTCGGAAAGCCCGCGCCGCCAAGGCCGCGCAGCGAGGCATCGTCGAGCGCCTTCAAAAGGTCATCCTTCGAAAGCTCGCCGGTGCGCAGGCGATTGAGAAGCTTGTAGCCGCCGCCGGCGACGTAGGCATCGTAATCGACATATTTCGGCAGATGCGCGTGGGTGTCGCCGGCCCTCGCGGCGGCCAGCACGTTGCCTACGGTGGCGTGATCGACGAAGTTGTGACCAACCTCGGCCGCCGGCGCGGTGTCGCAACGGCCAACACAGGGCGCCCGCACCACGCGGATGCCCGGGCCGCTCGCGCTCTGGAGGTCCTCGAGCAGCTTCTCTCCGCCGAGCATCGCGCAGGTCAAGGAGTCGCAGACCCGGATGGTGAGCGGCGCGATGTTAGGCTCGCCCTCCTTCACGACGTCGAAATGCGCATAGAAGGTCGCGGTCTCGAACACCTCGGCAAAGCCGAGCTTCATCTCGTCGGCAAGCGCCGCAAGATGCGCCGCCGAGATCTGGTGAAACTTGTCCTGGATCAGGTGGAGATATTCGATGAGCAGGTCGCGCCGCCGCGGCCTGTCGCCGAGCAACTGCTCGATCTCATGTGCGGCGGTCGGGTCGACCTGCCGCCCCTTGGGCGTGGCCTTGGCTCGCTTCCGTCCCTCGCCCGGATGTTCGAACGAGCGGACCTGGTGCACGTCGTGGCTCATCGCTGCGTCTTGGTCCCTACTCTTAGAATGGCTCCAAACCTAGCCTCTGGCATGCCAGATGCCAAGAGGATTCTTGCGTTCCATGAAGCAGTTAAGGGGCATGTAGCCGCCGCTTCATGCCCCCAACATCCAGTTCCCTGGCACCTAATCTCAGCTCTTGCCCATGCAGTCTTCAATGTAGAACCAGCGGTCGTCGCCGGCGAGGCCCTTGGCTTTCACGTCCTTGCGGCATTCCTTGAGCTTGGACTTGTTGGCGCTCCACTTGGCCTTCATGTCCTTCAGCTTCTGGGCGGTCAGCTTGAGCTTGCCGGGCTTGGCCTCGGCGGCCGCTTGTGCCGGCGCTGCAGGCGCCGTCGCCGTCTGGGCTGAAGCGGAATGAAGTGCGCCGGCGACAACGAGCATGGCGGCGACACAAACGAGTTTGCGAACCATCGAAAATCCCCCGGATGTTCTTTTTCAATCGATCGAGAAAAGCGAAACCGCGAGACGCGCGCGCATGACGCACACCCCGCGGCAATTTCACAGAGGGTCAGAAGATCTTGACCGCGCTCTCCAACGTCTTCCATACGCCCCAGGCAAGGGGAACGCCGACGAAGGCCCAGAACAGCGCGGCCTTGGCATCCAGCCCGCCTGTGCCGATGCCGAACGAGCCGTGCTGGATCGCTGCTTCGCTCTTGGCGGTTGCGGCCTGGAGCTTGGCAACCTCCGCCTCGCTCATGTTCCACTTCGGATCGACCGGCTTGATCAGATAGTTGCAGATCAGGCCCGCGATCAGCATCGCGCACAGGATGTACATGGTGGTGTTGTAGAGCTGATCGCGCGGCACGCCTGCGGCGAGCTGGAATTCGCGGATGTAGTTCACCACCACCGGACCGATGATGCCGGCGGTCGACCATGCCGTCAGCAGCCGGCCGTGGATGGCGCCCACGAACTGGGTGCCGAACATGTCGGCGAGATAGGCCGGCACGGTGGCGAAGCCGCCGCCATACATCGACAGGATGATGCCGAAGCCGAGAACGAACAGCAGCTTCGAGCCCATCGCCGCAAACGTAGGCGCCAGCGCGTAGAGCACGATGCCGAGCAGGAAGAACGTGTAGTAGGTGTTCTTGCGGCCCATATAGTCTGACAGCGATGCCCAGAAGAACCGGCCGCCGATGTTGAACAGCGACAACAGACCGGCAAAGCCCGCGGCGATCGCCGCGATCGCGGTCTTCTGCTCAACCGAGAGCTGGCTGAAGGTCAGCTCGGGCAAGCCGATCAATTTGCCAGCGAAGATCTCCTGGAGCATCGGCGAGGCCATGCCGATCACGCCGATACCGGCCGACACGTTCAAGCACAGCACCCACCAGATCAACCAGAACTGCGGAGTCTTGTGCGCATTGTTCAGATGCACGTGATGCTCGGAGATCATCGATTTCTTTTCGCTCGGCGGCGTCCAGCCTTCCGGCTGCCAGCCGCTCAGCGTGACGCGATAGGCGAAGGCGCCGATCATCATGAAAACGAAGTAGATGACGCCCATCGTGAGGAACGTCTCCCAGACGCCGACCGAGGTGGACGTCTTGAAATAGTTGATCAGCAGGTTTGCCAGTGGCGCGCCGATCATGGCGCCGCCGCCAAAGCCCATGATCGCCATGCCGGTCGCCATGCCACGGCGGTCCGGAAACCATTTGATCAGGGTCGATACCGGTGAGATGTAGCCGAGACCCAGACCGACGCCGCCGATCACGCCGCAGCCGAGCCACATGATCCAGAGCTGGTGCACGTATACGCCGAAGGCGCCGATCAGAAGACCACCGCCCCAGCAGCAGGCGGCGACGACGCCCGCCTTGCGCGGACCGGCGCGCTCGAGCCAGCCGCCCCAGATTGCCGCGGAGACGCCGAGCAGCACGAAGAACAGCGTGTACATCCAGCCCAAGCTCGCGACCTTCCAGTCGCACGTCGTGGTGAAGAGTTCCTGCCACAGCGTGATATCCGCGCACGCCTTGCTCTGGGTGATGCCGATGGCGCGCGACAGCGGCAGCCAGAACACCGAGAAGCCGTAGGCCATGCCGATGCAGAGATGGATGCAGAGCGCGGCAGGCGGCACCAGCCAGCGATTGAAGCCGGCCTTCGCGACCGTATGCTCGCGATCGAGAATTCCCGCGCCAGCGCCCGAAAGTCTCCCAGCGCTTTCAACTGTAGCCATACAAATCCTCCCCTGCAGCCGCCCTTCTGAGCGCCTGCTGTTGCGATCCCGTTCCTCAGCCCGCGCGCCTCAGCTTGCTGATTGCTCCGCAAGTCATCCCAGAGATGCGCCAGGATCACGAGCGCACACGAAATGTCTAACCCCTTTGAGGGAGTTTTTATGCCGGACACCGACAGGCGATGTCCCTCCGCCCATCGAACCACGCGCAATCAATGCGGATAGCACAACTTGTGTGCCCATGCGGAGAGCCAATTGCCGGCGTGGCGATGCCGATAGACGAAAGTCGATAGTCGCAATCTAAGAGTGCAGTGCGTCATTCGCGCTTTCTATCGAGCCATTCGTCTTTTCTATCAAAAACACAATGCGCGCCTCGGTGCGCTCGGTGATCTCGACCTTGTCGCCTGTCTCGCGAACAAGGTTGGGGATGTCGATCACCGACAGGGGATCAGTGCAGTACACCTCGAGCTGGTCGCCAGCATTCAACGGCTTCAGCGCCTTGCGCGTCTTCAAGGCCGGCAACGGGCATTTCAGCCCCGTAAGATCGAGAGTCGTTCTGGTCATAGCGGCACCATGGCGAGGCGGGTCGGGAGCGTCAATGCACGACGCTCAGATCAGGTTGGCGTAGGATAGAAATCCGATGCTCTGTCCGGGCTCGACCCGCGTAATCACCTCACCGAGCTCGACCAGCCCGTCAGTCTCGACCAATGATGACAACAGCCCGGCACCCTCGCGTGGAAACTTGATCGCCTCGAGCGTGCCGTCTTCGGCCTTGCGCAAGGAGACGCGGACGTATTCGCGGCGGCCCTCCTTCTTCTTGTAGGTGAAGGCGGCGCGCACCGGAATCGGCAGAAGCGGCTCCGGCAGGCCGCCGGCGAGCGCCAGCACCGTCGGTCGCACCACATGGACGAAGGTGACGAAGCTCGCGACGGGATTGCCGGGCAAGCCGATCAGCGGCGTGCCGCCGATGATGCCCATGGCGACCGGGCGGCCCGGCTTGATCGCCATCCGCCACAGCACCAGGGTGCCGATGCTCTCGACCGCGGCCTTGACGTGATCCTCCTCGCCAGTCGACACGCCGCCGGTGGTGAGGATCAGGTCATGCTGGCCTGCGACCTGCTTCAGACCATCCGCGAGCAAGGCTTGCTCGTCGCGCAAGATACCGAGATCGCTGACATCGCAGCCGAGCCGGCGCAGCATCGCCATCAGCATGAAACGGTTGGAGTCGAAGAGCTGCGAGGGGGCGCGCGCATCGCCCGGCGAGACCAGCTCGTCGCCAGTCGAGAACACCGCGACGCGGATGCGCCTGACGACGTCGAGCGCGGTCAGGCCGAAGGCGGCGGCGAGCGCGACATGTTGTGGCCGCAAGCGCTGGCCGGCACGAAAGGCGACGTGACCTTGCGGAATGTCCTCGCCGGCGGGCCGAACGTTCGCGCCTCCCTTCAGCCCAGGCGGCAGAATGATCTTGCCGCTCTCATCAACACGCACGTCCTCCTGCATGAAGACGGTCTCGGCCCCCTTCGGCATCGGCGCGCCGGTGAAGATGCGTGCGGTATGGCGGGGCTTGATTGGATGATCGGCGGCACTACCGGCCGCGATACGGCCGTCGAGCGGAAACGCTTCTTCGTTCGCTTGCGGCAGGTCCGCATTGCGCACTGCGTAGCCGTCAACCGCGGAGTTGGTGAACGGCGGCAGCGGCAGCGGCGCGGCGATGTCGCGTGCGAGCACCCGCCCGTCGGCATCGACCAGCGCCACGGTCTCGATGTCGGCGATCGCGTTGACGCGGGCCGCGATCAGGCTGACGGCGTCGTCGACCGACATCATCGGCCCACCGAAGGCAAAGCAATCGTCGGACAGTTGCGCCATGATGCCTCGTCAGCGCGCAAGCGCGCTCTTCGCCATCGCCTCGTCGGCCGTCATCGCGGAGCGCAAGACAAGCGCGGCTACGGCCGGGATATCATCGAGATGGACCGTCGGCAGCCTGGTTTCAACCGTAACGTCGGCCGCAATCCCGACAATGCCGGGATCGTCGGGAAACAGCAGCGGCTTGCCGTTGGCAGCGCGGTACACCTCGATCTTGCGATGCGGCTCCCGCTTGAAACCCTCGACCACGACGAGGTCGACCGCCGACAGCTTTGCGAGCAGTTCCGGCAACCGCGGCTCGGCCGCCCCCCGCAGCTCATGCATCAGCGCCCAGCGATTTGCCGAGGACACCAGCACCTCGGCCGCACCCGCCTCGCGATGGCGCCAGGAATCCTTGCCCGGCACGTCGACGTCGAAATGATGATGGGCGTGCTTGATCACGGAGACGCGCAGGCCTTGCGCGTTGAAATGTGGAATCAGCCGCGTCAACAAAGTGGTCTTGCCCGCTCCGCTCCATCCCGCAAGGCCGATGATTTTCATCACAACTCGATCTCCGCCAGCCGTATCACGCGGCTGGAACCGCCATCTCCGTCATTGCGAGCGGAGGCATTTCCTTCATTCCCTCACATGCTTATATCGGCCTGAGCCGAATGTCATGCTAACGTCGCACCCATGATGAAGATCGACAAAGCCCCGGTCCCCCTGATCGTCCCCAACCCGGACGATCCGCGCCTGACGCAGAGCGTCGTCGGCGTCGACCAGGCCGGCGCGAGGGTCGAGACCAAGGTGCCGATGGAGCGGCCGTTGACGCTCTATCTCAACGCCCAGGAGATCGTCACGATGATGACGATCGGCGACTATCCGGAGTATCTGGCGCTCGGCTATCTCCTCAACCAGAATATGCTGAAATACAGCGACGTCGTCACCGAGGTCGAATATGACGACGACCTCCAGGTCGTCGTGGTGCGCACCTCGCACCACACCAATTTCGAGGCCAAGCTGAAGAAGCGCACCCAGACCTCCGGCTGCGCGCAGGGTACCGCGTTCGGCGACCTCCTCGAAGCGGTGGAAAGCGTGGCGCTGCCGAAGGCCGAGCTGCGCACCTCCTGGCTCTACCAGATGACGCAGACCATCAACACCATGCCCTCGCTCTATCTCGAGGCCGGTGCGATCCATGGCTGCGTGCTGTGCAAGGAGGGCACGCCGCTCTGCTACACCGAGGATGTCGGCCGCCACAACGCCGTCGACAAGATCGCGGGCTGGATGTACCGCCACAATGTCGAGGCCGGCGACAAGATTCTCTACACCACGGGCCGGCTCACCTCGGAGATGGTGATCAAGACGGTGCGGATGGGCATCCCCATCCTGGTGTCCCGCTCGGGGTTCACCGCCTGGGGTGTCGATCTCGCCCGCCAGGTCGGGCTGACGCTGATCGGACGCACGCGCGGCAAGCGCTTCATTGCGCTCGCAGGCGAGCAGCGCATCGTCTACGACCAGAACCTCGCTTATGTCGAGGAAGAGTCGGCCAAGCACAAGCGCAAGGGTGAAGGTGGTGACGACTGAAACTCCGCCGACCTTGGGCGTGCTGCTCGCCGGCGGCCTGGCGCGGCGCATGGGCGGCGGCGACAAGCCGATGCGCACGATCGGCGGCCGCACCATCCTGGAGCGCGTGATCGCGCGGCTGAAGCCGCAATGTGACGGGCTGATCCTCAACGCCAATGGCGAGCCTTCGCGGTTTTCCGCGTTCGGCTTGACCGTCGTTGCCGATGACGTGCCGGGCTATCCCGGACCGCTCGCCGGCATTCTCGCCGCGCTCGATTGGACCGCGGCGAACCGGCCCGGCATCGAATGGGTGCTCAGCGCCGCCGGCGACTGCCCGTTCCTGCCGCGCGACCTCGTCGCACGCCTGCACGCGGCTCGCGCGGCAGAGAATGCACAGCTCGCCGTTGCCGCTTCCGGCGATCAGTCGCATCCGGTGATCGGATTGTGGCGCGTTGCCTTGCGCGACGAATTGCGCCAAGCCCTCGTCGTCGAAGATGTCAGGAAGATCGACCGCTGGACCGCGCGCTTTCCGCTCGCCACGGTGACATGGCCGGTTCAGCCGCTCGATCCGTTCTTCAATGCCAACACGGTCGAGGACATCGCGGAAGCCGAGCGCCTGGCCGCGCTGGACGAGCATTCGGCTCAGTAAAATCGTGCCTTCCTTTAGAAGAGCTAAGTCTTGGGGAATTCCGTCAACAATTGCGCCCACACCACCGCAAAGGCGATCAGGCCACACAGGCCGAAAAGGGTGGTGAAGCGCGGCAGCCGGCCGATCGCGACGAGCAGCCAGGCCGGCAGGAAGAACACCCCGAAAATCATGCCGAGCGGGAAGACCGCGAGCCATTGGAAACCGCTGCCGTCACCCATCGGGACGTGCGCGATGGCGTAGAAGGTGTAGAGCCAGAACAGCGTGCCGGCAGCCGCGATGATAGCGGCGATCTTGCGGAAATTGAGCTGGGACGACAGGGGCATGGGCTGATCCTCGCCACATTAGTCGTGGTCGCAAGGCGGCAAGTTCACGGCGCCTTGACCGCCCTGAACCGCCTCGGGCCGGGCTGCGACCAACGAGCGTTCAATAGCTTTACCGGTTAACGGCGATGATCGAGGCGGTCTGGGGCTTTCTGGTTTTCCTTGTCCGTGCGGTCAACTTCGCGCTCGATATCGCGTGCTTCATCGCCGACGCGAGATACCTTGCGCGGCTGGCCACGGGCGCCGAAAAGCTCGTCGAAGTCCCACCGGATCCCAGGCCGCTCGCACCCGATGCACAGCGCGCGCTTGCCGAAGCAGAAGAGCGCGAACGCATGCGCGAAAAGGCCACTCAGGCCGCGAGCGGCACGGTCCAGGCGTCGTAGCCATAGACCCAACCGGTATCAGTTCGCTCCTTTAGCCAAATGTTGGCGCGCGAGGTCTCCTGCACCCGCGTGGTCCGCTCCTTGCGGGTCGCCTCGAAGCGGCGAAACGCGTTTGCCACGCCCTCCCGCGCGACACTGTCCAAACAGCGCGAGAGCACGGCGGCATCCTCGATCGCCATCGCCGCACCCTGCGCCATATAGGGCGTCATCGGATGGCAGGCGTCGCCGAGCAGCGTGACCTTGCCGTCCGACCAGCGCTCGAGCGCGTCGCGATCCATGATCGCCCATTTGTGCACGTCGGGGCATGCGGCAAGCACCTGCGCGACCTGCGGATGAAAGCCTTCGAACGATGCGCGCAAATCCCGCACGTCGCCCTTCGCCGACCAGGACTCGATGCGGAAATCCGGCTCCGGCTGGCTGGTGACGAGATAGACTTCGCTGCGATCCGGCTTGACGTAATAGATGACGATGTGACGGTCCTCGCCCCACCATTTGGTGCAGTCGTCGATCTCTTCGCCGCCGAGCAATGACGCGGGATAGGTGGTGCGATAGGCGATACGGCCGGTGAACCTGACCTGCGCCGTGTCGAACAGAATGTCGCGCACGAGCGAATGCACGCCGTCCGCGCCGACCACGGCATCGGCGATAGCGCTCGTGCCATTCGCAAACGTGAGCCTCACGCCTTCGGCGCTCTCATCGAGGCCGGCCAGCTTGTGGTTGAGCCTGATACATTCGGCGGGAACGGCGCTGGCGAGCGCCGCATGCAGATCGCCACGATGGGCAAGCAGATAGGGCGCGCCGAACTTCTGCTCGGCGCTCTCGCCGAAGATCATGTCGAACTTGACGTCGCCGCTCCGCCAGTCGCGGTTGTTCCAGGAGCGCGGATAAAAGGCGTGATCGCGCATCCGCGTCTCGAGCCCGAGCGCGCGCAACACCTTCATTGCGTTGCAGCCGATTTGGATGCCGGCGCCGATCCGGGCAAATTGCGACGCCTGCTCGTAGACCATGACGTCGATGCCGACGCGCCGCAGCGCAGCGGCGGTGGCAAGCCCACCCATCCCGGCACCCACGATCGCAACCGAAAGCGGCTTTGCCATCGCGTCCCCACCCCTGTCATCGCGCAGCTCGACGGCCCGCGTCGTTATCTTAGGCTCAGGCTGGCCGGAATCCGGCCCGCGCCAGCGCCGCACGGCTCTCGTCCGAGGCAAGCGCATCCAGAAAGGCCTGCACCGCCGGACGCTGCTTGCGCACGCTCACCAGCGCGAAATCATAATGCTCTTCGCTGAGCGGAATGAAACCGAGGCTGGACGCATGGGCGACCGGCGCGATGGTCATGCCCCAGTCGGCGCGACGCTGCGCCACCGCGGCGGCCACCGCATTGTGCGAGCGCGGCTGATTCCAATAGCCTTCCGGTCGCGCGCCGCCGAGCAGGCGGTCGATCAGGATGCGCGTGCCGGCGCCCTGGTTGCGATTGACCATGATACAGGCTGGATCGGCGAGCGCGGCGGCGACGGCATCCTTCGCTGACAAGCCGTCGAAACGCCTGTCGCCTTTGCGGAACACGATGCCTTGCATGCGCCGCCAGCCTGGCACGAGCTCGAGCCCCTCAGCTAGGTAAGGCGTGTTGTAGGTCTCGGTCTTGTCGTCGAACAGATGGATCGGCGCCAGATCGCACTCGCCGCGCCGCGCCGCCGCCAATCCGCCGAGACTGCCCACCGCGATCGAGCGCACGCTGAGGCCAGCGCGCGCGAGCGGCGCGGTGACGAGATCGAGCCCGGTGCAATGGCTGCCGATGATGACGAGATCGGGCACGCGCACATGCGGCGTGAACAGCGTCACCTCGGCCTCGCTGCCGGCCGGCATCTGGTCGGCGAGCGCATCGATGCGCAGGAATCCGTCGGCTTGCGCGAAGGACGTGATCGCGCCGGAGCCTTTGCCCGAGGGGTAAGCGATCAGTCCGTCCTTGCCATCGACCAGCGAGACCATCACGAACTCGGTGCGGCCGAGCTCGGAGGCAATCCGCACGGGCACCTTCGCACTCACTTTGGCATCCGCGCGCGGCGGAAGGCCCGCCATCTGCCGTAGCACCGGCACGATCATGTCGTGAAAGGTGAACATCGCCGAGGTCGGAAAGCCCGGCAAAATCACCACCGGCTTGCCGTCGCAGGCCGCAAGGCACAACGGCTTGCCGGGCTTGAGCGCGACGCCATGGGCGATGATGCCGGGCTGGCCGAGGCGGCCGATGATGCGATGGGACACGTCGCCCGCGCCTTTCGACGTACCGCCCGACAGCACCAGCATGTCGGCTTCCGCGAGCGCCTTGCGCATCGCGGCCTCGAGCTGGGTCTCGTTATCAGGAATGGCGCCGATGAAATGCGCCGCGCCGCCGTTCTCGTCGATTGCAGCAGTGACGATCGCGCCATTGGTGTCGTAGATCGCAGCGGGCGCGAGCGCCTCGCCGGGCTGCACCAACTCGTCGCCGGTCGAGATAACCGCAACGCGCGGCTTGCGCACGACCTTGACCTCGGCGATGCCACAGGCGGCGAGCATCCCGATCTCGCGCGAACCGATGATCGTGCCACCGCGCAGCAGAGCTTCGCCGCGCGCGATGTCCGAGCCGGCATAGGACACGAACTGGCCCGGCGAAGCCGCGCGGCGGACGTCGATCGCGCCGATCCCCGCCGGCTGGGTGTGCTCGACCATGACCACCGCATCGGCGCCGCGTGGCAGAGGGCCGCCGGTCGCGATTGGCGTCGCAGTGCCCGAGGCGACCTGAAGGGCCGGCGCGGTGCCGCAGGCGATGATCTCGCCATTCAGGGCGAGACGCACGGGCGCAGCCTCGCTCGCCGCGGCAAGATCCGCAGCGCGGACGGCAAAGCCATCGACGTTGGAGCGGTCGAAGGGCGGCACGTCGATCGGCGCAAAGATGTCTTCGGCGAGCGCGCTTCCGAGCGCAGCCGCAAGCGCGCGCGTCTCGCTCGGCCGCGCGCGGGGGAACAACGCGGCTTCAAAGCGCGCCAGCGCCTCCTCGCGGGAGAGTATCTTGAGGAACTGCTCCTGATCGACCGAACTGCGGTCGGTCGGTTGCGGAATCCTGTTCATGCCGGAACCCATATCATTCCCGCATCAGATAGGCATCGACCGGCGCGCCCGCCGCAAAGCCTTCACTGTCGCCGGGAACGAGCAGCCATGCGTCGGCGCGGGCGATCGCCTGCAAGGACAGCTCACCGACCGCAAGCGGCAGCCAGGCGTCTTGTTCCTCGGCCAGCAGCGCGATCTCCGCCATGCCGACGTTTGATGCGATCTTGCGGGCGAGCTGCAAGCTGGCGGATTTGCGCAAGGCCCGCATCGACAGATGATCCAGCACCGGACAGACCAGCATGAGCCAAACCGCAAATGCCTGATCCGGCGCGCCCGGCAGCGCGATGACGGGAACTGATCCGATTCTTCCGATCGCCGCCGTACGTCCCGGCTGCACCGCAATCCCGTGAGCCAGGACCTCTCCGCAATCGGCTAGCGCGGTGACGGCGGCATCGCGGCGACCGACGCCGGTGCCGCCGACGGTCAGCAGCAGGTCGCAAGCGGTGATATCGAGCGCGTTCGCAATCGACGCCGCATCGCGCGCGCTAGCCTCCGCCGCAGTCACCTCCGCGCCGGCCGCGCGAGCCTGATCGGCGATGAGCTGAGCAGCCGCGGTGCCACCGGGCATGTTGATGACGCGCAGCCGCGGGCGGCGGACGCTCAGAGTCTCCAGTTCTACAGTTCGCGCCAGCAGAAGCTCGGTCGTGCGAACAGGCCGGCCCCCGGCAACGATCGAGGTGCCGTCGGCCGTGTCGCAGCCCCTCCGCCGAACGCCCTGCCCGGGAGAACCTTCGGTGAGTACTTCCGTGATCGGCCCCGCAGTATCGACCGCGTCAGCATCGAGCATGCAGTCGCATCCCTCTGGGATCGCGTCGCCGGCCTCGACCCAAATCGGAGGCGCAGCCAAAGGCAACGGCGAGTAGGAGGACGCGCCGACGAGATCGCTGGCGCACAACGCCCAGCCGTCCGCGGCAGCGGTATCGTGTGGCGGATAAGCGCCAAGCGGCGGCATTCCTGCTGCGACGCAGCCGAGCGCCTCGGCGAGCGGCAGATCGACCGGCGCAACCGGCCGAACACCGCGCAGCAGCGCGGCGAGCGCGAGATCGAGCGGGGTGAGCGACGGCGGCAGGCGCTGGGTCATCCCTCAGATGGACCACGCAGCGCTCGGTTTGGCAACTCGCCTATTCCGGCTACTTGCTAGTCAGGCTTCCTGGCGGCATCCGGAAAGAACAGCTGCTGGCCGTCGATCTTGTAGCCGGCGATTGCGGCCTGGCCCTCGGGAGAAATCAGCCAGTCGACGAAAGTCTGCCCCAACTCTTTCTTCACCGACGGATACTTTTCCGGATTCACCAGCATCACGCCATATTGGTTGAACAGCCGCTTGTCGCCCTCGACGACGATGTCGAGATCGCCGCGGTTCTTGAACGCGATCCAGGTGCCGCGATCGGAGAGCACATAGGCATTCATCGCGCTCGCGGTGTTGAGCGCAGCGCCCATGCCTTGCCCGATCTCGCGATACCAGGCGCCCTTGGCACCTGCGATGTCGATGCCGGCGACGATCCAGAGCGCAAGCTCGGCGGCATGGGTGCCGGAGCGGTCGCCGCGCGAGACGAACGGTGCGCCCTTGGCCTCGATCGCCTTCAGCGCGGTCACGATGTCCTTGCCCTTGATGCCGGCGAGATCGCTCTTCGGTCCGATCAGCACGAAGTCGTTGTACATCACGTCGAAACGCTTCACGCCAAATCCGTCGGCGACGAATCTCTCCTCCTGCGGTTTTGCGTGCACGAACACGACATCGGCATCACCGCGGCGTGCGGTGTCGAGCGCCTGGCCGGTGCCTTGCGCGATCACCTTCACGTCGATGCCGGTCTTGGCCTTGAACATCGGCAGGAGATAACCGAACAGGCCGGAGTCTTGCGTCGACGTCGTCGAGGCCACGACGATCGAGCGATCCTCGGCCGACGAAGTCGAACTGACCAAGGCGATGCCCAGCAGCATCGCGAGCGGAAGGAACGGGCGGCGAGAGGCCATCGGAAAACTCCACTTCAAATCACGAGATCGCCGCGCAGGAAGGCCTGCGCCTCCGGCGTCGACGGATGGTCCAGGAATTCGCTCGCCCGCGCGCGCTCGCACAGCGTCCCGCGCGCAAGGAAGACCACCTCGCCCGCAAGCCGCCGCACCTGGCCGAGATCGTGCGAGGCCATCACGATCTTGATGCCGGATTGCGCCGCGCTCGTGACGATCTCTTCAACCGCGCGCGTCGCGGCGGGATCGAGATTGGCGGTCGGCTCGTCCAGCAGCAGAAGCTCGGGATCGCGCGCAAGCGCCCGGGCCAGCGCCAGCCGCTGCTGCTCGCCGCCGGAGAGGAGCCGCGCCGGACGGCGCGCGAGATCGGCAAGGCCGACCCGCTCCAGCAGCGCTACCGCGCGCCCGGTCCGGTGCGCGTGCGGCACACCGGCCTGCGCCAGGGCGTAGGTGACGTTGGCCGAAGCCGTGCGCCGCAACATCACCGGGCGCTGGAACACGAAGGCGCGGCGCGTCGGCGCCGGATCGCTGCGGCCACCCCAACTGATGCGGCCACCCGTCGGCGCCAAAAGTCCCATGCACAGCCGCAGCAGGCTGGTCTTGCCGGAGCCGTTGGGACCGATCAGCAGTGTCGGCGCGCCCGGCGTGATCGTGAGGCTGATGCGATCGAGGATCGTGGCCGCGCCCCTCTGGAGCGAGACGTCCTCGAGCACCACTGGAAGATCGCTGATCGGCGCCCGCATGGTCACCCCGTCACCCGTTGCGACCAGACGCGCGTCCCCCAGGCGGCCGCGTTGATGGCGAGCACGATGACGATCAGGATCGCACCGAGGCCCATTGCCAGCGGCAGATTGCCCTTGGACGTCTCCAGCGCCACGGTAGTCGTCATGGTGCGGGTAAAGCCGTCGATATTGCCGCCGACGATCATGACCGCGCCGACTTCCGCGGCAGCGCGGCCAAAGCCGGCCAGCAGCGCCGTCAGCAGGCTGAAGCGCGCGTCCCACAACAATGTCGTCATGCGGCCGACCGCGCCGACATTCATGGCGCGAAGCTCGTCGCGATACTCGACCCAGAGGTCCTCCACCGTTTGCCGGGTCAGCGCGGCGATGATCGGCACGATCAGCACCGTCTGCGCGATCACCATCGCCGCCGGCGTGAAGAGGATGCCGAGTTCGCCGAGCGGCCCCGCGCGCGACAGCAGCAGATAGAGCGCAAGCCCGACCACTACCGGCGGCAGGCCCATCATGGCGTTGAGCAGCACCACCAGGACCGCGCGCCCCCGGAAATGTGTCAGCGCCAGTAACGCGCCGAGCGGCATGCCGATTGCTGACGCCAGCGCGACCGCCGCAAGGCTCACACCAAGTGAGAGCCGTACGATCGCCAGCAACGCAGGATCGCCGCTGACGATGAGTTGCAAAGCACTGAGATGATCGGGCATGGTTCCCATAAGATGACATTGAACTGCAAAAATTCCGGCCTGCGTCAATTGCCAAAAGGCGAACAAAGATATGCATAGGAATGCAGAATGGAATTCCTGACGACGAGTGAGGCGGCGGACTACCTCCGGCTGGGGGAGCGCAAGCTTTATGAGCTCGTCACCAATGGGGCGATCCCCTGTAGCAAGGTGACCGGGAAGTGGTTGTTCCCGCGCCATGAGCTCGATTTATGGGTGCTGTCGGGCCTGGCGCGCCCGGCCGGCTTGCGGGCGACCGAGCCGCCGCCGATCGTCGGCGGCAGCCAGGACAGCCTGCTGGAATGGAGCCTGCGGGAATCCGGCTCCGGGCTCGCCTCGCTCAACGAAGGCACGGGACGGGGACTGGAACGGTTGCAGCGCGACGAGGTGATGGCGGCGGCACTGCATTTCCACAGCCTCGATGGCTCGGACAATCTCGCCAGCGACGCCAATGCCGCGGCCGTGCGCGCCGCGCCGGACCTGCATGATGCCGTGCTGGTGGGCCTGGTGCGCCGCGAGCAGGGCCTCCTGGTGCCGCCGGGCAACCCGAAGCGGCTGCGCAGCCTGCCGGACGTGCTCGCGCTCGGGGCCCGGATGGCGCTGCGACAAGAGGGCGCAGGCGCGCAGATGCTGCTCGACGTGCTGCTCAAGCGTGCCGGTGCCTCCTTTCGGGATCTGCGCAGGCTGGATGCGCCGAACCTCACCGGACCCGACCTCGCCGCCACCATCCGCGCCGGCCATGCCGATTGCGGCGTCGCAACACGCGGAGCCGCCAAGTCGGCCGGGCTCGATTTCGTCCCGCTTGTCTGGGAGAATTTTGATCTCGCCATGCGGCAGCGCAGCTATTTCCGCCCGCCGATGCAGGCGCTGATCCGGTTCCTCAGCGAGAAGAGGCTGCGCCAGCATGCGGAGGAGCTGACCGGCTACGATCCCTCGCCGGCCGGCCAGATCCGCTTCGCCGCCTGAGCAGCGTTGACGCCCGGCCCCAAATAGTTGCAAAAGAAACCAATTCAGCCGGGCCATACCCGGCCGCGATCAAGGGAACAGCGGCCAACGAGCCGCGTGAGGGAGGAATAGCGTGACTCCAGGCAGAACAGGACTGTCCGTCGTGGCCGCGATCGCGGCCGTGACGCTGCTGTCGGGCACAGCCTCGGCGCAGGTGTCCGACGACGTCGTCAAGATCGGCGTGCTCACCGACATGAACGGCCCGGCCTCGACGCCGACAGGCCAGGGCTCGGTGACGGCGGCGCAGATGGCGATCGACGATTTCGGTGGCACCGTGCTCGGCAAGCCGATCAGCGTGGTGGTCGGCGACCACCAGCTCAAGCCCGATATCGGCGGCGCGATCGCGCGGCGCTGGTACGACGTCGACCAGGTCGACCTCATCGTCGACGTGCCGGTGTCGGCGGTGGGACTGGCGGTGCAGAATATCGCCAACGAGAAGAAGAAGCTGTTCATCGCCCATTCGACCGGCACGGCCGACTTCCACGGCAAGTTCTGCTCGCCCTATGCGATCCAGTGGGTGTTCGACACCCGCGCGCTAGCGGTCGGCACCGCACAGGCCGTGATCAAGCGCGGCGGCGACAGCTGGTTCTTCATCACCGACGACTACGCCTTCGGCCATTCGTTGGAGCGCGATGCCTCGGCGGTCGTGACGGCCAGTGGCGGCAAGGTGCTGGGCTCGGTGCGGCCGCCCTTAGCGACGCCTGACCTGTCCTCCTTCGTGCTCCAGGCGCAGGCCTCGAAGGCCAAGATCATCGGCATTGCCGCAGGCCCCCCGAACAACATGAACGAGATCAAGACCGGCGCCGAGTTCGGCGTGTTCAAGGGCGGCCAGCAGATGGCGGCGCTGCTCGCGCTGATCACGGACATCCACGGCCTCGGCCTTCAGGCCGCGCAGGGGCTGTTGCTGACGACCTCGTTCTATTGGGACATGGACGACAAGACCCGCGACTGGGCAAAGCGCTATTTCGCCAAGATGAACCGGATGCCGACGATGTGGCAGGCCGGCGTCTATTCGTCCGTGATGCACTATCTCAACGCCATCAAGGAGACCGGCACCGACGATCCGCTCAAGGTCGCAGCCAAGATGCGGGAAAAGCCGATCGAGGATTTCTTCGCCCGCAACGGCCGCTTACGCGATGACAATCTGATGGTGCACGACCTCTGGCTGGTGCAGGTCAAGTCACCCGAGGAAAGCAAATATCCCTGGGACTATTACAAGATCCTCGCGACGATCTCCGGCGATCAGGCGTTCGGCCCGCCCGATCCGGCGTGCGCGATGGTGAAGAAGTGACGGCGTAGCAGTCATTCCGGGGCGATGCGAAGCATCGAGCCCGGAATCTCGAGATCCCGGGTTCGCGCTTCGGGCGCCCCGGGATGACCGTCGCCTTGAGCGACGGTCATTTCACCACGCCGATCTCGCGGAAATATTTCATCACGCCGGGATGAATCAATTCCGGCCTCAGTGCGGCCGCGACGGTGTTCGCGGCCGTGGTCTCGCAGGCCTGCGCGAGCTTCTTGCAGAACCCGGCCTCGACGCCGTGCAGCGTCTTCGCCAAGCGATACGCGACATCGTCGGGCAGGTCCTCGCGCGTGAGCACGAAGCTCCAGGAGCCGAGCGAGGCGATCGGCTCGGTCTGCTTCGGATAGGAGCCGGCCGGCACCGTCAGCGGCTTCAGAAAGGAATGCTTTGCGCGGATGCGCGCGATCTCATCAGTATCGGGCGCAATGAAACGCGCGCCGGATGCGCTCGATGCGACCACGGCGAAGCCGGGCCAGCCGATGCCGGCGCCCCAGAGCGCAGCGACGCGGCCGTCTTCGACCATCGCGGGGCCGTCGCCGGCGCGGTCGAGATAGATCGCCTTGAAGTCCTCGTCCTGTTTGAGGCCGAGGCCGTCGAGCATGTAGCGCGCGAGAATTGGCAGGCCCGAGCCCTTCGCGCCGAACGCCACGGGCTGGCCGACGAGATCGCGGATGGTTTTGTAGGGGCTGTCCGCCCGCACCACGAACATGCCGGGATTGGAATAGATCGCCGTGAGAATTTTCAGCGCTACCTTCGCGCGGCCGATGCCGGCGAAGGCCTCGTAGGCCGGCTCGCCGGCGACGAGGGCGAGATCGAGCTCGCCCTTCTCCAGCAGCGGAATGTTCTCGTTGCTGCCCTTGGTGTTGCGCGGGGCGATCGCGAGCGCGGGATCGGCCGCGTTCATCACCTCCGCGAACGCATTGCCATAGAGCGGGAAGCCGCCGCCAGGCGTCGCGGTGCCGAGGCTGATTGTCATTTTCGAAATGGCCTTGTCTCCATCCTCTCGGTTTTGCGCCGAGGCTGCGCCTGCAAACAGCGCCATGCCCAGCATGATCAGCGAATGAAGTTTCATGAGGGCTCCTCGGCACACTGCGTCAACACTAGACTAGCGACGATGTAGGCAGCGACACGAATTTATGGAAGCATGGCGGCAACGACAATAAAGCAATGGGAGGCGTCATGTTGGGTGTTTTGCGTCGCGGTCTTTTCAGACTTGCCTTTCTTTCCGCCCTCGCCGGCGTTTCACCCCCCGCCTCCGCCGCCGACTACCCGAATCGCCCCGTGCACTGGCTGATCGGCTTTGCCGCCGGCGGCCCCGTCGACATCGTGGCGCGGATCATGGCGCAGTGGTTGTCGGATCGTTTCGGCCAGCAGTTCATCGTCGAGAACCGTACCGGAAGCGGCGGCAACATCGCGGCCGCCGCCGCGATCAACTCTGCGCCCGACGGCTATACGCTGCTGTTCGTCGCGCCCAACAACGCGATCTCGACCTCGCTGTACAAGAAGCTGCCGTTCGACTTCCTGCGCGACACGACGCCGGTTGCGAGCATCATGCAGCTCACCAACATGCTGGTCGTCAGCAACGCGATGCCGGTGAAGACCGTCCAGGAGTTCATCGACTACTGCAAGGCCAATCCCGGCCAGATCTCCTATGCGTCCTCCGGCAACGGCACCTCGGTGCACATGTCGGCGGAGCTGTTCAAGACGATGACCAAATGCGACATGGTGCATGTGCCCTATCGGGGATCTGCGATCGCCTTCCCCGACATCATCTCCAACAAGGTGCAGCTGATCTTCGACAACCTGCCCTCCGCGCTGGAGCAGGCGCGCGGCGGCAATGTCCGCGCGCTCGGCGTCACCTCGCCACTACGCTGGCCGAGCGTGCCCGCCATCGCCGAGACGGTGCCGGGATTCGAATCGGTCGGCTTCTACGGCATCTCGGCACCCAAGGGCACGCCAGCGGAGATCGTCGATCTCCTCAACAAGGCCGTCGGCGAGGCGCTGAAGGACCCCAAGCTGGTGGCGCGGCTCGCCGAGACCGGCGGCATCCCCAGGCCAATGACGCCTGCCGAGTTCGGCAAGCTGGTCACCGACGAGACCGAGAAATGGCGCAAGGTGGTGGAGTTTGCGGGAGTGTCGGTGGACTAGCGGGGGCGGCATTGCAACGCCACGGCGGGGCTCGGCTACTGTCGAAACCCGCGCCTGTCGCGCCCCGATCAAAAATGTCGAAAACAACCCCATGCAAAGTAGCCAAGGGGCCAGCGCGACGGTATGCGCTTTTTCCGAAATCAATTGACGCGTCGGACAAATCACCGGCACAATTGTATGATCGGGCTCGTTTCGGCAGATTGCCCAATCCACACCCCTCCAGCGGCGGCGCCGCCACGCGGCACGAGCGGGGTCGGCATTGCACCCCAGGCTCAAGCCTTGTAAACGAACCGCGCACCGTTGCCGGCCGCACTTGTCGCGGCCGTCTTGCGGCGGGGCCTGTAGCTCAATGGTTAGAGCCGGCCGCTCATAACGGTCTGGTTGCAGGTTCGAGTCCTGCCGGGCCCACCATTCGGCAGCACTCCTGTTGATTTTGCATGCGTTTTTGGACTCATTCCCCCACCTGTACAAAAGGTGGGGGAATAGCTGTTCACGTTCTAGGCCCTCTCGTTTCCGTGCGCACGCCGCGCCGCGTGCAGAGACCGCTGGTGCGTTCGGCACGGTTTCGTTTCAACCCACCAGCGGCCCGCGCTGGGCGAGCACTGGACACGAATCGCCTATGCTGCCCCCATGGAAGAACAGCCCTACCTGCCCGGGAGGAAGCAAAGCCACGCGATTGAGCGAGGACAGTTCGTGCTCGATCTTTACCGGCTTCTTTGCATCGTCTCGTCATCTCGCGACGTGGCGAGCCACGGCCTCACCTCGCCAGCCATCGCAATGATGCAGGCAGGCTTCTTCAAGGCCGAGGTGACACGGATTTTGATCTCTTGTGCGGTCGGCTTGCGAATCCGGTTCGATCAATCGCTGGGCGGCCCAACAGACGACCAGAGATCAGATTGCGGGAAACTGTTTCCAAACTGGGCGACCGACCCGGACAAGGTCGAGGCACTCACCCTGCGCGAGGCCTGCAACAAGATCATTCACGCAACAGACATCCGGTTTGACGTTGTGGCCCCGGGTTCAACCACAAACCGGATTCATGAAGCAGGCGCTTACTACCAACCGCACCTCTACCTGTATGGAAGCAAGGGGCGCGAGGACTGGCGCGCCGAGTTATCGTTGACCGACTTTGCGCGATGGGGTGCGGTGGCGTTCAAATGGCTCGCCACTGATCGGTAATGACGACCTACCCGCAACAGATGAGAAATTGGCAATCATGACGGAGGCAATTCGCAATCCGCGCAGCTCGACACTGACGTTATCTTCATAGACACGGAAGTCTTTGTTCGGGAGAAATTCGATTGGAATTCAAATTCCTTTACTCGCCTAAAGGAACTCGTCAAGACCGGACATCTCCATGTGCTGACCACGAGCATCACGAAAAATGAAGTCATGCGCAAGCACCGAGAAGCGCTCGACAACGCAGCAAAATCCGTAAAAAAGCATGAAATCATACTCGGACAGCTAGGAGCCTCGACAGCGTCAGAGGCACTTAACGCGCCGAGCGCAGTGACCGAGCTAGAGGTGCTGTTTCAGCAATTTCTAACGGACATCAAGGCGCGCGAGGTCCCCCTTCATGCGAATCTTGATCGCCTCTTCGAAGACTACTTTGCGCAGACTCCACCATTCAGCGGGGGTAAGAAGTCCGAATTCCCCGATGCCATCGTTCTATCGTCGTTGCGCAATTGGTGTTCGCAGTCTCGCAAAATTATATACGCCGTTTCTGGTGATCCGGACTTCAAAATAGCTTGCGACGAAGGGGGACACTTACTTCACGTAGAGCGACTCGGCGACGTAATTTCTATGGCAACGGTTACCAAACAGGTTCATGACGACCTGCTGAAGTTTGTGACCGACAGTGAATATCTTGCGTCTCGCCTCTTGGAAGAATTAAAGGGATGCGATGTCAAATTCGGAAGATTATACCGAGTAGACGACATTGACGATGTATCTGGAACCGTTAGCGACGCCACGGACCTTAATATCGTCCACCTAAATGTCATTTCGCGAAAAGAGAACGTATTTAGTTGCGAGATCGAAGCTGAGGTTCACCTTCAAATCGACCTTACAATCGAAGTGGCCAGGCAGTACGGCCTATACGAAGAGGAATACGTGCCCAGTCGAACTATTTATGAGACCGATTCAGTGTGGCACTATTTTTATCCCCAAGTTGAGATCAGATTTGACCCGGTGAATCCAGATGATGCAGAGATCGAGTCCATTGATTTCTCTTCGACGATTGAGGTCGATGCGACTGATCTCGATACGCTTCGACATGTGCATCGTCGACTTTGAAGTCTCGCGATCTGCAAGGAACAAGGATTGATGACTGTTCGCAGGCATCAAGTTTGCTGCAATCCTCAATGCCCCCGCTTGCTGTGGGGGAGCGCATTACCGAGCCGCCATTGAGTCTGGATGAGTTCTTCGCCGCGCTTTGGGCGGAGACGGAGAAATCCCCGAAGATTGTTTCCGAAGAGGTTGCTGCGGCGCAGTCGTGGCAAGCTTGTCGGTCACGGCGAGATGCCATCATTGCCGAGCGAGGGCGGCTGTATGAAGCCTCGAAACGACTGGTCGCTCGCGAGATGGTGAAAATAAGTCCCACAACGACGCTGGAGGACTATGTCAAACGTCGCGATGCGCGCAAGGGAGAGTTAGAGGAAGCCCGGCTGCACTGGTGGCGGACCGTCGATGAGATGTGGCCAGTCCCCCCGACCGAGCTGGAGCAAATCATGAGCAAGGTCCGGTGGGGGTGGTGGGTGGCAATTATCGCCGCACTCTCCTTTTTTCGGATTACGGTGACACCCATTAGCCGGTCGGTCGTCAAGGGCGCAGCGCATTTTTTTTGGCAGCGCTAGCTGCCAATTTCTTCATTCGTCGCTTTCAGCTGCGGTGCTCGAACCGCACCCGTTTCTTCGATTGATGGCTGCGTCCGTATCGCGGATCGCGCCAGACACCCATCGGGATCAAGCATCGGGCCCAAAATGAGGCCTGCGCCCTGGCGGCATGGCCGCCCCAGAAGAACGTTGGTACCGCCCCGTATCCAAAAGAGTTTCACAGAACCGTGGCTGCCGGCGAGCCGGCGCCAATCTCCGGATGGCTTACGGTTCGGGCGATCCGCTGTCACCGCGGCTGGTGACGGCGATCCGGCGTCC
>NZ_JBBIAM010000219.1:0-7733 GCF_054185185.1 Bradyrhizobium sp. UFLA05-153 | reverse complement strand
CGATCCGCATCGCCCAGCTCTTGAGCTGCGCACAGCCCTTGATCGGCTTGGTCAGGATGATGTGGGCGGCCTCATAGAGCGCCTCGCGCACGGAAGCGTCGCCATTTTTGCTGATGCGGCCGGAGTAGTCGGTCTCGCCTGACTGGTGCTTCTTCGGTGTCAATCCGAAGAGTGGGCCCGCTCGCTTCGACGAGGTGAAGCGGGTGGGATCATCGATGGCGCTGGCATAAGTCAGCGAAATGATCGGTCCCACGGCCGGCGTCGACATCAACAGCCGAGCCTTGGCATCCAAGAGAGACATCGCCCGGACCCGCTTCTCAAAGCCGTTGAACTCGCGCAGCAGAATCATGTGAACCGCGAGTGTTGCTGCGGCGATCGCCTCGAGGGCCGGATGGCCGGCCACCAGCTCGCCAATCCGGGTTGCAAAACTGCGCTTCGTCGTCTTGCCGACCTTCAGCCCGAAGCCACGCAAGATCCCGCGCAAGCTGTTCTCGACGTCCTGAAGCTTGGCCTGGATCAGCTTGCGCGCCGTCAACATCGCGCGGATCTCCTGTGCACTCATCGACTTACAATGCACCGGCCGGAACCAGCCGAGCCGCATCAATTGCGCGATGTTGCGGGCATCATTGCGATCCGACTTCACCGGCATCGCCTTGAAGGCGTCGCTCGCGTGGCGCGTCTCCAGAAGCTCGACCGCAAGCCCTGCCTGCTTCATCGCCGCGTAAAGCCACTGCGACAGCGGTCCTGCCTCCAGTCCGATCCTGGCAAGACCGAACCCAAGCGAACGGAACCAGTCGATCAGCGCCTCCGGTTCGCTCGCCACCTTGGCCTCCCGAACGATCTTGCCGTTCGCATCGACAACGCACATGCTGGAGCATTCCAATGACACGTCGATTCCGGCATAATAGTCCATGGTCGTCTCTCCTCGATGCTTGGAGCGAGGCTTAGGCCCTGACTCCGCTACACCATCAATGTGAGGGACGACCGCTTGCCTTTCCAACCAAGCCGCGCGACGCGCGCACCAAACAGCGCCGTAGCGAGCGCGGCTTGCGGGGCAGGAACGCCTCTCGGGAGCCCGTTACCCCATCTACGGGACGCCTACTGCGTCTTCGCGACCTTGGGCGGCTGGGGGACGGTGATGAAGCTGGTGGCTTCCAGCATGGCCGGCCCGAGCGGCGTCGGGATCTTCACCCAGAACGGCACCAGGATGCGGGTTCCCGCAACCGGCGCAAACGCGATCTCGATGTTGCGCTGGGCGGCAAGGTATTTGATGACGGGACGATCCGGGATGTAACCGGCGACCGGCACGAAATACAGCGCGCAGACCACGACCGGGCCGCGATAGCCCTTCTCCGCCTTCACGCTCTCCATGCGCTTGAAATCGAGTTTCAAGTCATAGCGCATGCGGCCGTCGAACACGGGGGCGCCGGTGTGGCAGGCCTCCGGCGACAACGGGTCACCGGTGCCGGGCACGCGCAGCAGCGAAGCCGTCATCGGATCCCAGACCCCGCGGCGGTGCGCCTCGGTGACGACGATACGATCAGGGTCGACCGGCGGCTCCGGCGCGATGCCGAACTCCTTCACATTGCCCTTGTCGAGGACGATGCGGATGTCCTCGGTCTTCTTCGAGGTGGTGGTGGAGGCCTGGTAGCCGGTCGCAACCAGCGCGCCGTTGACGACGCGGCCCTGCGAGGCGCCGGTGCCGGACCCGCCGGTGAAGGATTTCAAAATGCCGATGGTGCCGCCGGAAGCGGCAGCCGAGAACATGTCGTCCTGGATGTCGATGGTCCAGGCGCCGCGGCCGACCGGAATGCCCGACAGCGTCGCCTCATACTGCGCCTCGAGCCGCCCTTGCGCGGAAGCCGGCGCCATATCCCAGCCGAGGCCGCAAAGGACCGTCAGGGCCAGCCAGCCGCAGGCACGCGGCCGGGGCGAGAAAGACAGAGGCATGATCACGTTCAGCTGCAATCCGATGATACCGCCAGTCCCGTACTTAAGCCAAAACCGGCGGCAAACAATGTCAGGGGTCGGGCAATCCGCGCCCGGCCGCTTGGAACCGGCCTCTCTTTCCGCTCCGATTACGCCCTTTATGTGATGGTAAGGCATTTCAATCATTGCCGTTTTCGTGAGCGGGGCCGCGTACTCGGTCACCTCTCCCGCCCCTTGTTCCGCCGTCATGCCCCGGCTTGACCGGGGCATCCAGTACGCCGCGGCCTCTCGGTTGAATCACAACCGCCTCTGGAATACTGGATCGCCCGGTCGAGCCGGGCGATGACGCCGGTGGCTGGGTCGAAAGCGCGGCCAAAAACTTGACGTCTTGCCCCTTCCCCCCTATACGTCCGCCCGCTCCCTGCAAGGACAGAAAATTTGCACCCCCGTGGCGCCCCGAATGGCCGCCGCAAATCGTTGGGGGAACGGAAAGGGTTTTTAACATGTCTCGCCGCTGCGAACTGACGGCCAAGGGCCCCCTCGTCGGCCACAAGGTCAGCCACTCCAACATCAAGACCAAGCGCCGCTTCCTGCCGAACCTCGTCAACGTGACGTTCATCAGCGAAGCCCTCGAGCGCAACGTGCGCCTGCGCGTCTCCACCAATGCGCTGAAGAGCGTCGACCACAACGGCGGCCTGGATGCCTACCTCGTCAAGGCCCGCGCCGGCGACCTCTCCCCGCGCGCGCTGGAATTGAAGCGCCAGATCGAGAAGAAGGTCGGCGGCGCTCAGCCTGAGAAGAAGGCGAGCTAAGAGATCTACGAGCTGGGCCGGGGGCACGCGTAAGCGTCGCGTGGCGTAGCTTAGGAAGCGTTGAGTTTGAGTGACGGCCGGGTCGAAAGATCCGGCCGTTTTTGTTTTGCGGCGCAAGCGCATCTGGATGGAAAAACCGGCTGTCTCCTCGTTCCAAAGTTGCAAGCTGCTTCTCCAGTAGCGAATCCAAGTTATGGTAGCTTTCTGGTTGCAGGGGGAGGCCGATGGAGCTTACCAAGTTTCGTATAACGAACTTTCGTTCGATCAATGACAGCGGCGAAATTGCAATTGACAAGATCACGTCGCTCGTAGGCCGCAACGAGAGCGGCAAATCCAATCTAATTCTGGCGCTTGCCACTTTGAAGCCACCTGGCGGGCGTGCGGCTCTCTCCGCGATAAAGGATTTTCCACGGGGGCGCCGGCTAGAGGAGTGCAAGGCGGACACTCCGGTCGTGTCTAGTACGTGGAAGCTCTCAAAGAGCGAGAGTGCTGAGCTAGCGAGACTATTGCCTGGCTCGCCGAGGCTTTCAGAAGTGGAGATCGGGCGGGGCTACGACCTTGCCATTAGGGTCAACATAGATGTGAAGGTGCCCGTGCTCGATCTTAAGAAGACCGCCGCGGCGTCACGCAAACTGAGACCCGTTTTAGGTCCGAAAATCGACACGCTCGACGTTCCACACAAGACAAATGCCGAAAGCGCTTGGAACGCCTTCGATGCGGCGACTTCCGAGGCCCATGATATGAAAGCATGGGCCGTCACGCTCCCGGCCGCATCAACAACTCTTCGTTCTCACTTGGTAGCGCCGGCATAGTTTTGGGCGATGCTGAGGACGAGATTCTAGCGGATATCGAGGAACAAGCCAGAGGCGTCTCGGGTTTCGATGCCGCGCTCGACAAAGCGAAGAAACTCATCGAGGGATGGCTACCGATCTTTGTTTATGTTTCCGAATTCCCCGAGTTGAATGGCCACCAGGACCTCGACACTTTTACGCAACGGCGGGGACACGATCCGTCTCTCATCGAGAGAGAAAATAACTTCGAGAAATTGGCGAGAGTTGCTGACTTCGATCCAGCGCGCCTCAACAATATTCGCAACGAACACGAGGAACGAGCTCAAATTCTAAACAGAGCTGGCTCGCTTGTAACTGCGGAAATCAGGAGGCTGTGGAAAGATCAAACTTTGATGGTGCGATTCAATTTAGACGGACCCCACCTCGATATTTTGGTCTCCGACCCACATGCTGAATATCCCGTCGAAGTAAACTTAGACGAGAGAAGCCGCGGCTTTCGATGGTTCTTCGCGTTCTTCATTACGTTTTCGGCTGATACGAGAGGAGGAAATGCTGATGGAGCAATTCTACTCTTGGACGAACCAGGCCTCTATCTGCATGCCAAATCACAAGGAGATCTGCTTAAGCATCTCCGGGAAGACTACAAAAATCAAATCATCTACACTACACATTCGCCGTTCATGGTACCGGCCGACGCCATCAAGATCGTCAGAACTGTAAATATTCAACCCTCGTCCGGCACCACGGTAACCAAACACGCCCACCGGCGATTCCAAAACGCTGTTTCCGCTTCAAGCAGCGCTGGGTTATCACCTTTCACAAACCCTGTTCATTGGAAACTACAATCTCATTGTGGAGGCATTACAGACTTTGGATCCTCTCATCAATCAACGCCCATTTCGCTACCAGTGGGCGACGAACTTTACCGGCGGAGCTTACGCTTATGCCGGTAGGAGGCGCCGGACGAGTGTCCTACATGGCCGCCCTGCTGGCCGCAGAAGAGCTATGAGTGCTGGTACTCCTCGACGATGATCGGGCGGGACGAGAGACGAAGACCGACTTAGTGAAAAGCAGACTCGTTCGCGAGACTGCCATCACTTTTGTAACCGAAGCATTCGCGTCTTCTACTCCTAGTGAAGCAGACATTGAAGATTTGCTCGACCCTTCCATGTACAGCGCTCTTGTTCAAGAGACGTACGCTTCAGAACTAAAAGGCAAAGCTCTCTCGCTCAATCCCAAAATTCCAAGGATTGTTAAACGATATGAAGAGGCATTTGCGGCTGCACAGCTTGAATTCAACAAGACCCGGCCAGCCCGCGAATTCATGTCTCGAATGGTGAAAGAACCGGCTTCCGTTCTTTGAGCCGAGAGCCAAGCCCGGTTCGAATCCCTTTTCGAAACAATCAGTGCGAAATTCAAGAAGCTGCGGCCTCGGCAATAACGAAGAGCGTCCGGGACGGCTTGCACCGATTCAACCAAAGCTCATCCTGGCCTAGCTCGTAAAGTCGATGCTCCGCAGCACGATGCCCGGGGGCGTGCCTTCGAACTCCGTCGCGCGATATTTGCCGGCGGCGCGGGCTTCGATGCGGTCGCGCAGGCGCAGGAACTGCGCTTCGCGCTGCTCGGGGCGGGCCTGCGGGCCGCGCTCGAGATAGTCCATCGCGGAGGTGGAGATCGCGCAGGGAATCTCCTTCGCGCCGTCGTGCATCGAGAACAGCACGATCATCCTGTCGTATTCGTGGCCGATATAGCGGCCGCTCGTGAGCGTCATGGGCCTTACTCCTCGTAAACACGAATCCTGTGAACGAGAAACGCGTTGCAGGCCCGCGCGTCCGCACGGAGCGCCGGCATGGCGCACCGCCAGGATCGCCTCAGCCCTCCCCGCCGAGCCGGGCAAAATCGTCGAGCAGCGCCGCCACCAGCGCGCGGTGCCGCGTGTCCTCCGCCGGGAGGCTCGCGGCGTAGAGATTGAGCACGTAGCGCGCCTTCGCCGCCGCCTCCGGCCACGACGCGGCGGGAACGGTCAAGAGCTGGTTCTCCAGCACGGCCTCGCGCTCGCGCAGCTCCCGCAGATTGTTTTCCACCTCCGCCAACGCGCGGCGCAGGCCGGTCGCCTTGCGGGCGGCCATGCCGCGATGCTCGTCGAGATCGACCGGCTCGTCAGACATCGCCGGGCACCTTACCAGAGGCGCTGGCATCGATGCGCTGCGCGTCCGCAAGGTCGACCGAGCCGATCGACACCATCTCCACCGCGCCGCCGCGGGCGCCTTCCGCCGGCACGACGATCATGGTGGCGATGCGGCGCCAGACGGAGAAGGACAGGCCCTCGATCGTCTCCTCGTTGGTGACGACCTCATAGGCGCCCGGCGGCAATTGCCGTGCGAGGCCGCGGATGTGGAACGGATGGTTGAAGGTGACGGTCTCCCGCCGCGAGCGGATGGTCATGTAAGCCTGCCTTTCGCGAGATGGCCCCAACCGCCGCTTGTTTCGGACAGTGCGCCCGTTCAGCGTCAATAGCCACCGCTTTTCTCAGGCGAGGCCCGCGCCGGAACGCCGCTGCGCAGCAGCAGCGTCTTAGCGCTCGCTATCCGCAAGTCAGGAGCGTAGGCTTTCGCATCACCGCATTTTCTTGACGGCATCGACCTCGGTGATCGTTCCGCTACTCGACACACCACGGGAGGACGACATGGCAAAGGGTCAGCAACGCAGCAATCGCGAAGCCAAGAAACCGAAGAAGGAAAAGGCCAAGGTGATCGCCGCGGCGCCGAGCCGCAAGGAGGCCGCCTGGCAACCGGACTTCGGCCCCGCGAAGAAGAAATAGACGCCAGGCATCGCGCTCGCGGTTCCGGCAAGCCCGGCCATGACGAGAGCCGACACACGGTGCTGCCTTAACCTCGCCCCGCCTCGGCATGGTCACGCGCCGAGGACATGGCACCGCTGGCAGGCCAACCTCAATCCGGTGCCGGGGCCCGCCCCCGCGTTAACCGTCCATTAACCAACGCAGCCTAGCCTCAAGTCATCGTCCAGCCATCATCAGCCCGAAATGCCTCCCGGTTCATTCCAGGATGACAGCCGATGTCCGTTGAGTTGTTGACGTATGCCGAGCTAGGCGCCCGCCTCAACGTCTCGCGCGAGGCCGCTCGTTCGCTTGCCAGGCGGCGCCGGTTGCCGCGCTCGCGTTCGGATGATCGCAAGGCCCGGGTAGGCGTCGATTTCTCCGAACTCCGCTATAGGCCGCGCCCGCGAATTGGCCGCCAGGCGGACCCCATCGCCGCCTCCATGGCAAAGATCGAGGCATTCAAGAGCGAGGCATTCAAGGCGGAGATCGCGCGGCTCGAAGCAAAGGCAGCCGGCTACAAAGCGGATTTCGAGCGCGAGCGCGAGCGCGCCGATCGCCTCGCCGTCGAGCTGCTGCAGGCGGCTGCCGAGACGACGGCAGCCAATGCGTGGGCGGCACAATTGGAAGATGAAGTGGCGGACTTACGGACCGGTCGCCGTGCCAGCGGCTCGACCGCGGGACGGGCCGCGCTTCGATTGGGACATCTGGCGGCGGCCATCGTGGCAGCAGACCGCGCAGCTTTCAGGTAGCACGCGATACTTTCTTTTAATCCCCGGCTTGCCGGACCAACGCGAGGGAACAATGGCTGGCATCACCGATCTTCACGAAATGAGGGCGCGCATCGTCGTGTTCGGGGTCGGCGGCGCCGGCGGCAATGCCGTCAACAACATGATTACGGCCGGGCTGCAGGGGGTCGAGTTCGTCGTCGCCAATACCGACGCGCAGGCGCTTGCCATGTCGAAGGCCAAGCGCCTCATCCAGCTGGGCACGAAGGTGACTGCAGGCCTTGGCGCCGGCTCGCAGCCCGAACTGGGACGCGCCGCAGCCGAAGAGGCCATCGATACGATCCGCGATCAATTGACCGGCGCACACATGGTGTTCGTCACGGCCGGCATGGGCGGCGGTACCGGCACCGGGGCTGCCCCCGTCGTCGCCAGGACCGCGCGCGAGCTCGGCATTCTCACGATCGGCGTGGTCACCAAGCCATTCTACTTCGAGGGCCAGCGCCGCATGCGCTCTGCCGAAACCGGCATCGAGGAGTTGCTCAAGACAGTCGACACCCTCTTGATCATCCCGAACCAGAACCTGTTCCGGGTAGCCAGCGAGAAGACCACGTTCGCCGATGCCTTCGCCCTTGCCGAT
>NZ_JBBIAM010000218.1:0-7770 GCF_054185185.1 Bradyrhizobium sp. UFLA05-153 | reverse complement strand
TCCGAACCTGATCACGATCACTGGAATCCGTGATCACCATCGTCTGGAACACCTGATCACCATCCCTGGAATGCGCAAATTTGATGCGTCGTCCCAATAAAAAAACGCGCGCCGCCTGTTTTCCGGACCACTTTGCTCTTCTGAAATCCGGCGCGTTGGGGGTACTCCCTGGTTCACTCGCACTAAGGAGCGGTAGGCTCGGCTATATTCTTGGCTGGTCGAGGTTGCCGAATCCGCATCCTGGATAGTTTTGACCGTCGGCTGAGGAATAACGTGCGATGAGGGGAAGGACCGTGGATCACGACAAATTCAACGATCGCCTCACGTATCTGGAAGGGCAGGTCTCTCGGTTGCTAGTTGCCCTTTGCTGCGCGCTTAGCGTCATCCTCGTGCTTATCTTCTATCAGAGAGCGCCATTTTCTTTCGATCAGGATGTGGGTGACGCCGTCGTAAGAATGATCGGTGCGGTCGCGTCGTCTGTCGTAGTGGGCTGGCCAATCGTGAGATGGGTCGTAGGCAAAAAGTCAGAATAACCGCTTGCCCGTCCGCACTACTATGACCTGTCCAGCCTGTCCTGCTCAGCCCGCGCGAGCGCCCTTCGCCTCTTCCTTGGCCGTGGTGCTATCAACCAGCTCGGGCCGCGTGCGGCGGCTAGGGAGGTCGTCCCAATAGATTTTTGGCGAGCTTTCCGCAACCCGAGCGCCAACGCAAGGGCCCAGCTTTACGCGAGGCCGCCGCGGGAGCATATTGTCCGCACGGAGGAGAATTTCTTAACCCTTTGAGGTAGGGAGATCCGGCGATGCGCAGGCTCGCACCCACCGTGGCCGTGTTGGCGACGATCTCTGTGTTGCTCGCAGCAGATTGCGCAAATGCTCTCCCGTTAGGCGGTTGCCGCCCTCCACCGTGGTATCGAGGCTGGCAGACGTCCCTTCCGTATCTGTGTGCGGATTATTGGTGGTGGCCGAGGTACTACTATCTCGGCATGGGGGCGCACTATCGCCACTATCATCGTCGGTGAGCCTTCGCGCTGTGAGCGCGTCGTTCGCTTACCAACGGGGCCGCGGGCCAAGTCCCTGCGGCTGGCGCGGGCGAGAGTGAGTCGGCCGTCACCCCCTGTCTGGTCGGGAGGTCATTGGGCCAGGGTCACAGTTCAGGTCCGCGGGTTTTTCACCACCCCAAGATCAACTCCCCCAATTATCTTGAAGGGCGACCGGGTGGTCACCACGGGCGGTGACCGGGCGGACGAGGCTCAGTGCAACGCGTCGTATTTCCGGATCTCCTACAACCGTGTCAGGCACAAGGACGCCTGGTTCGCGCAAGCCAGCGAGAAGTATCGCTTATCGCGACGAGAATTCGACCGCGCCTGGTCTCGAGCAATCGCAGAAACGACCTGCAATTGGGCTCGGCCTGGCGCCCCCATGCGCGACGATGAGGCACGCGGAACATAGCGGCATGCTGTCTGCGATGGCGCACACGTTTTGCGACATGCGGGATACTGGGCCTCATCGATTCCGGCCCATCGCGTCATTTTCTGCGCTGCACGAATGTGGCCGCTAATCGCGCAGCGAAGCGGACATGACCGAATTTCATGAGTACGCGCCATACCCAGCAGCGGGGGCCGCACGCGGCAAGCCACTGGGCAGTTGCTCGCGGGAGTTTTGCGCCAGACGACTGTTGAGGTGGCCACGGGTTATTTGACTTCCGTACCGATCTTGAGTGTTTCAGGTCGGATTGTAGACTTTGCGCCGAGCGAACGGTGGTTCTTGATCTCCCTGATCAGCAGCAACCGTTTTGTTTGCGCGGCGTTCAGCAAGCCCTCAAGACGAAGATCTCGCGCGCCTCCACGTAGACTTCCGCATTGATGGCATGCTGATCGAATCCACAGGATGCAAGGCGCGCGTCGATCTCGGTCGCAGCGATTGGATCGGTCCGCCAGCTCAGTGCGTTTTGCAGTGTGTAGTACTCCGCTTCCGCTTCGAACTCGGGGACGATTCCAATCATGTCGATGCGGCGAAGCGCCGCTTCAATTGCTTTTTGGCGATGCGTCTCAAGCAGCTTGTGGCGCAACAGGCGATAGCGTTGGATCTCCCAGGACAGTTCAGCGATATCGATGGCGAGCAGCCATTCGATGGCGGATCGCGGTGCGAGGTCGGCGAAGATGGCCTGACGCAGCGCCTGGTAGTGCTCGAGCCTCTCGCCCGGCAGCAGCAAAGGCGGCGGTGCCAATGCCTCAAACTCGACCAGGTAGCGCGGTCGCAGTCAGCTGGTGCGTGGTAGGGAACGGCCGGTTCATGGCGAGGCCCCCGAGCCGAGTTGTGCCGGCAAAGCCGCGCTCGCCATTCCGGCATTGGTTTGATCGTGGACTGGGCTAGCCGCCCACAGCTCCCGCGCGACTGCCAGCGGCGCGATCCGCAGGTTGGCCCACCAGGCTCGTTCGTTGCCATGGCGATGCAGCTGGTGGTGATGGGCGCGGCACAGGGGGACCGTGAATTCGTCGCTGACCTTGCGGCCAACCGTCCGGGGTTGGGCGAATTTCAGATGGTGCGCATCGCACGGGATTTGTTGGCAGATGAGGCAAGGCTGCTCCCGCACAAACAACAGGTGCGCCTTGCTGTGCTTGCGGGGCGGATCCTTGGGATGGGCGAGCCCTGCCTCGGGCGCCGCTGCTGGCGACGCCGGTTGCGCCGCGGCCTCGGCGCCCGTGTTGCCGGCTTGGACCGATGCTGGGGTTTGCTCGCGATCTGAGACGGGCAAAGGTTCGACCATGACGGCTGCGCGACCTGAGGCAGTCTCGAGCTTGGTCCGATAGGCAGCTTCGACCATCCCGGCGTCGACCTCCAGCAGGGTGTTCTTGAGCGGAATGCTGGCCTTGGCCCAGGTGAGCAGGTCGTTGCTGGCGGACAGGGCTGCGAGCTGGCTTAGGAGCTGCTCCCGCAGCTCGGCGGATTGCGGCGGCCCCAGCACCGGCGCGCGGTTGAGAACGCCCTTGGCGGGCTTGGCTTTGGCGCCAAGAGGTCCTTGCGGCCCCGCCTCCGGCAGGGCTGCCAGCGCATCCGGTGCGTCCAGATCGTCCTCGCCGGCAATCCCGACCAGGGCGAACAGGGCATAGCGCCGCGCATAGGTCAGCGCCGCCCCCATCCGGTGCGGTGCCTCGACATCTCTGGTGGCGCACACCGGCCAGTCCGAGGAGATCCACTCGCCCGAGGAATGGGCGAGGAGAGTGGTGAGATGGATCTGTCCAGTGGCCACCTCGATCCGGGTGGTCTGGATGGTGGCGATCTCCTGCTGGCTTAAGGTCTTGCGCACGATGTCGAGGCCGGAGGCCAGGGACGCGTAACGAAAGGTCCGGTCGTCATCGCGCAGAAACGGCGGGCGGATCTGAGCGGTCAGGGTCTTTTCCGGGTTGGTCAGGTCGGCCTGCGCTTTCGGGACCTCCTTTGATCCCAGCTGCTTGGCCGCTTCCGCCGACCTCTCGGTTCATCCGACGGTCAAACCGGACCGAGTCTACAGATGTTCCTAACGCCGAAGCCGTTCGAGGATCATCTTCGGCCGCGCAATCGACTCCAGCCTTCATCGCGCGACAGGCCGCGGGGCGGAGGGGCATTGCTGATCGTTAGCGATATTCCTTGCACGACGGGTTGTTGTTGTCCGGCAGCTGGTGCGAGGGGACGCCCTTGCATCGGCTGCATCGGAATGAGCCGGCGGTGACGATCGCTGGCCCCTTTTCAATTGTACCAGAGCACGACCGCAGAACCCTCGCTAAGTCGCCGTTACGACCGCTTTTTGCCACCAAGCTGCCACCGACTCGACCGACGAATAGTCCCGCTTTTGCGTTCTTTTTTATGGAGATACCGAAGTGGCTATGGGGAAAGTTAAATGGTTTAACGCGACAAAGGGGTATGGCTTCATCCAGCCGGATGGTGGCGGACCGGACGTATTCGTCCATATCAGCGCCGTTGAAAAGGCCGGCCACACCGGCCTCGCAGAGGGCGCTCGGGTCAGTTACGAGCTGCAGGCTGGTCGTTCAGGCAAGGTGAGTGCCGAAAATCTCCGTCTTGGTTGACCGCACGCAAAAAATCGATGCTTGCTAGCGGCCGCCTCGGTTGGCGAAACTAGTGCGCCGCCGGGAGTCCCGGCGGCAAAGCTTTTGGAATCGGCACCGCCCCTGTTTCCAGAGACAGGGTGGGCACCCGTGCCCACGCCAGCTGACCTTGCGACCGCGACTCCAGCCAAGTGGTTGCTAGCTGTGTCCGTGACCCCAGCCGTGGCCGCTTCACTCTCCATCGCGGGATGGCTGCGGTGCCGGCACTTTCTGCCGAGGCTGGATCGCTGCAGCGAGGTTCTTAAAGTAGCCGAAGACGAACAGGCGTATCGCGGAGGATAGATTACCTTGCTGGCGGTTGCGGTCGATCTCACCGACCAGCTCCGAGAGCGTCACATTGCGCAGGCTGGAAATCTCCTTCAGGCCGGTCCAGAAGGCCTCCTCAATGCTGACGCTGGTCCTGTGGCCGTCGACGACGATGGATCGTTTCACTACCGGGGATTTCATGGCTAATCCTCGCGCTCGATGCAATCCGATCCTGCAAACGAGAACGGCTCCGCCACGCGAGGCTGGGTACACACCGGATTCGTCCCTCCCTGGGGCACCGCGCGCAAAGCACTGTACCGGGAAGAAGCGGTAAAGTGAGACGCGCTCTGGGAGTAACCCAGAGGTATCTCGATAGCCCTTGACGGCGGACTCCTCGTCGGAGTCTGATCCGCGGCCTTGCGCCCGGCTCCCCCCGTCGCGAAACTTCCTGCGATTGAGGGCGCGCATGATGCCAATTCGCGCCAGCAGCGTCGGCCCGCCTTTCTCCGCCACCAGGATCAGCGCTTCCATTGCGGCTGCCCTTCCGGGGCATCATGCACGACCTTGGGCAGCGCGGCGATTACTCGCGGGCATCGCGCAGCGTGATCAGCTTGCGGCCGCCAATCTTTATTGGATCATCGAAAGGCCGCCCCCAGCCCTTAGTCATCCTTTGGGGTACTCCATCAGAAAATAAAATTGCCGCCGTCCGCGATGGATTTAAGCGGGCGGCGTTCTTGCTTCTTTCTGCAGGGGGTGAGGAGCGGCTCCGGCGCTCGGGCTGGCGGAAACGCCGGAGCCGTCCACGTCGCTGCCGCCGCGGGCGTTCTTCAAAAATTCGGCCCCAACTCCAAGGGGGCTTGGAGAGCTGAGGCCAGTTGCCGGGCCAACCAAGGCTTGTGCTGGCCCAGGCGCGTCAACCTGCATCAGGGTTGCCCCGCATGCGATGGGCAATCGGCCCAACTCGGATTTGCCGCGATGGCGCTGACGTTTCGCCTTCAGCCCTATCTCTCGTCTTCAAAGAATTGGCGCGACTCGGCGCGCAGCCGCTCCAGAGCATTTCTGACCGCATCGAGTGAGTTTCGCTGGTCGTCCCGCAGATAGCCCGATGAGATCAGCTTTTGGATCAATCGACGGCTGTAGTCTGAATAAGGAAGCTCGCTCGACGAGTTAGACATTTTCCCCCCGCTCATTTCTTCGTCTTCAGCCCGATCTCGGCGCATGGCCGCCCTAGATCGCACCCATGTTCACGCAGATCGCATAAGCAATCACAAACATCGGTAGAGTGACGAAAAATACAAAGACGCTATTCACATCGCGGTGCCGCGCAAACTCGCGGTTCGCATCGGTCTCACGGCCGTGAGGAACGACCGAAAAGTTTTGGCTTGGGCGACTACGTTTGGTTGCGCGCCGCAAAAGGTGTTTGACTGCTGCTTCGTATTCGCTCGACACTTCTGGATCAAGAGCCATCGGCGCTTATCCCCCTGCATGCGGCAAACGTGCCGGGAAAACGGGATTCCAGCAATAGTTCATCAACAGTTGAGGGGTATCCTCAAGAGGTCGCGGGAGGATTCCTCAACCTACCCCTTCTTACCGTGACCGGACATGAAAGCCCGTCGGCGCCAATGCCGGCGGGTTTGTTTTGTTAACTGCGTCAGCTTCTGGGTCCGGAATCGAGCATTCAGAGCCTATGATTAGATTAGGCGCACGCGTGGTGTTCGACCGCATCAGCCGAAGGGCAGTCACCAGCTAAAGCACCTCAGCGCGAACCTGGGCTACGCCCCGATCGGTAATCCCCAAGCTGCGCGCAGCACTGAGCGAAAGGTCAAGGACGCGGCCACGGACCCACGGTCCGCGGTCGGTGATACGAACTACTACGGACTTATTGCTCTTAAGATCAGTGACGCGAACTCTCGTTCCGAACGGCAAACGGCGGTGCGCCGCGGTTAGTAGATTCCGATCAAACGATAAGCCGCTCGCTGTCTTCCCTTTTGAATACGAATAGTACGAGGCTTTTCCGGCGAAGACTCGGTTGGAAGGCCGAGCGGGTAAGCGAGCTTCCGAATCTCGTGTTGGCTCTCGTTCAGTCAGTGTTTGCGTTTGCGACTGATCCTGCTTTGTCTCGGCAGGAATGGGCTCTGCGTGTGCCTTTGGGATAACAGACCATCGGTCATTGAAATCCTGTGCTGCAGCGGGGTTCGCATTCAATCCGATCCATGCCGGGACTGTCGCAATCGCGACCATTCTGAAAAGAAGACGCATTGTCGGCCTCACCAACAAACTGAAGAACAAGCCGACAATGCAAGGTCATCAGGCTGCGTTCCTGAACACGCATTCGCATGTCGTAAAAAGGTGATTGCATACCGACATTGCCGAGCAAGATGCCGGGGAGCGCGCATACGCACCGCAGCAAGTCAGTTATCTCGCTGCAGCGCATCACGTGCTTGAAGGAATACCAGGCTAGGGCGCGGTCGATTCGAGGCTTGGACTGGCCCGTGGAAAAATTTACGTGTCCCCAAAATGGCGATTCTTGGGGTATCGCTGTCGCTGGCCAAACCTGAGAGGAATCATGAGGGGGCTGTATGGCTAATAGGCGGACTGCTATTCGGAGTGATCGGCGGTACTGGCGGTCTCCTCTACATCCAGTCCCAATGATCGCCGGCGCCTCTGACATCGTCTTTTCCGGAAAGATGTTTTTCGCCAACGAATTCGCTGGCGCGGAGTACGTCACAGCATCTGGCAGGCTAACCGGCGAGGGGCGATTTGCATCAATGTTTTGCTGCTCTCTCCACGAATTCCAGCAGCGATGGAGCTACCTCGTCGAGTTCAACGAGGCGACGGCGCAGCTCGTCGGCGATCTCCGCGGTTACGTCGCGCGACCATCCCTCTGCGGTATTGAAGGCCACAATGCGCATCGGGCGAATATATTCTCCGTCCAGCAGATGGTTGATCAGGGTGTCGCGATTGGCGTCCTCTTCATCGGTCTCAGACCAAGCGCGGCCCAGCCCGCCGCCAAAGTCCTCTAGCACCAGATAGACGTCCTCCGGACCCTGCGGCACAATGGACGGAGCGGGACTCATGAGAGCAATCCCTTTCTGGCCTTTCAATCGTCGCCCCAAACGATCGAAAACACTATGGCTGTAAAGGGTCAAGCACGTCCAATGATCACCGGATCAACCGATAAACCTAGGGTAGCTTCTTACGTCGCCGCAGCTCGGGATTAGGCTTGTATCGGCTGAGGGGCTGCCTCATGCCGATCGTGGCGAGTATGGTCGGGCCGCCGCTAGGGAGTCCCACGACGTTCGAAGCTTTTGAAGCGGATCCTCGACCTTCCGCTCCACCGTTGACGCTAGCACTACTTTGGCAGAATCTGTTTGCGCCAGTGTTTTTCAAGGATTTGTTTTCGGCAGTATGGACACCGTTGA
>NZ_JBBIAM010000217.1:0-7856 GCF_054185185.1 Bradyrhizobium sp. UFLA05-153 | reverse complement strand
CGCCATCGCACGCGACACCCAAAGCCGTCGCTGATTGACGCTCCGCGACAATCAAGGGCCAACAAAGCTCTTGCGCGCGACAATCATCGCGGCGATCATCATCACGCCGCGACACACTGACTCACCATCCTGATTGCCGCGCTCTTCCGACCCAGATCGCCGCGCTATAGTGGCGTCTTCGGCGTGATCAAACGCGAGCTCAAGCGCCGCTCAGCCATCGAGCCCGTCATCGGTCACATGAAAACTGACGGGCACCTCGGCCGCTGCTATCTCAAGGGCCGCGACGGTGATGCTGCCAACGTCATCCTCACCGCCGTCGGCCACAATCTCCGCCTCGTCCTCGACTGGCTGAGGCTTCTGTTGCGCCTCATCTTGCTCGCCCTATGCCGACCATTCGCCCTCGCGCCGGCATTCAGATCGGCTTCTTAACGGACGACGACTTATTCCCAAGCGCAGTGTGAGATGTTTATTGCTTCTGTTGGCAGGTCAAGTGGGTTGGGCGACGGCTGAGCGTTCACATAGTCGCAGGCCTTCGGTCATCTGCCGCTGCACCTGGCGACTCCGGTTCAGTACCATCTCCTTCCAGTCGGCTCTGTCCGGATAGAAGTGCTGTCTCACGCGTCGCCGAATTTCGTAACCAACCTCTGTTTCAATTTCCGTTTGGCGATAGGCGTAAAGCCAATGGTCAGCACGCGATACTGCTCTGCCTACCTCCGAAGGATACGTTCCGAACTCCAAACATACGTAGACGTGCCGATCGCCGAGGAGCCGCTGCCAGTAATCGTCCTGAGTGCCACTAAGCGCGACCGCCGATGAGGTGCCAAGGTCAGGCGAGGTGACCGAAGGACCGAAAATTTCCCGTGCACGTTGATACCCTGACATACCTGATGCCTGCTCACACTGCAGCTCACCACAGCCGTAGGGCCCAAGTCCTGTGTGATAGTCGACGATGACAACAAAGCGACGAGATTCGATACCGTAATCAAGGACGATCTGTTCGAGAGTTTGACGTGCGACGCTGGGGCCGAAGCCGCCGAAAAACATTCCGGTCGGATGCCGGTACTGTCCGCTGGTGCGAGCCTTTCGGAAAGCAATTTCGCCGTGTGCTACACGGAACTTCTCTATGGTTGCCTCGCCAGTGGCGAATATTGGCCCGTCCAGCTCAGGCGGCACAAGACTATCAGCAAGTAGATCGTAGGCTTCGTTATGAGGTAAGGGGACCGTGAAATCGACAAAGTTTCGATTGAGGTCACAGCCTTCGTGCGTGACGCGCCGATCCCACGCGAACCCATAAGGATTGAGGGCATGGATCAGCAACATCGCTTCATCAGATTTGAGATTCTCGTAACCACGCCCGGCCAACCAGTCGAGTTGTGCTGCGGATCCACAATACCCCTCGACGCCATGCGTTGCTGATACCATAATCCCCACCTTTGGGGCATGTCGATTACCAAACCAGGCGACATCGGTTGAGAGGGCTTCTCCAGAAGGGCCACGGCCTGGCGATGGATACAATTCGGACTCGGTACCCGCTGCCTCGCCAACATAGGCGCGAAATTTTTGACGAGCGTCGAAATAATTTGATGCGAAATGCCTATTCGCTGCGTCGACAATGGCGTCGTTCATCGGCTTTCCATTCGAGGGGTCGTATAAACTACGAGGTACTGGCAGTAGGGCATGCCCCTCAGCACAGCAGTACAAATGATTGACGACGTGACGTCTCGCTCGTTTAGGTGGTTAGTCACTTAAGGCTACCGATCAACGGCCGGCCTAGGGAGCAATGTACAGCACTGAGCTAGCGTCCTTTTAGCGGCAGGGTTCCGAGGTGGCTCCCAGCGTCGACGAGTAAAAACTCGCCGGTGATGTTGGAGGCACTCGTAAGAAAGAACAGCGCGGCTTCAGCCATCTGCTCGGGCGTTCCGGCTTGGCGCAAGGGCGTGGTCTGCTCCAGTGCCTCCTTCATCTTCTCGTAGTCGGCCTGCCCTAGGCCCTCCTTCAGCCAGCGCGTCTGAATGAAGCCGGGACACACCGTGTTGACCCTGACTGCCGGACCGAGCCATCGCGCCATCGCAAGCGTGAGCGTGTTAAGCGCCCCCTTGGAGGCAACGTAGGGAATCGAACTTCCTATGCCGGTTGCGCCTGCGTTCGAAGAGATATTGACGATCGAACCGCGCTCCTTGCTCTCGTCCCACTGCTTTTTCATGGTCGGCCACACGGCTCGACTCATCATGTACGGGCCGGCGACATTGATCCGCAGGATGCGATCGAAATCCTCTGCCGCAACACCATGGAGGTCACCCTCCTTCTGGAACTTGGTGGTGCCGGCATTATTGATCAGTCCGTCGATGCGTCCCCACTTTTGCAGTGTTTCGGCGGCTAACCTGCGGCAATCGGCATCCTGCCCCATGTCGGCCTGGACCAGGATGGCTTCTACGCCCAGGGCCTTTACCTTGGCCAAGGTCTCATCGGCTTCTTTTTTGCTCTTAGTGTAGTTGATCGCAACGTTCCAGCCGCGGCTTGCCAGTTCGACCGCGCAGGCCGCACCCAGCCCTGTCGCCGATCCGGTCACGATCGCTACCTTGGCCATGCTCTCCTCCTTTCGAACTCAGATAACCTGACGCGGCCACACTGGCTGATGCTGCAGCGCCTCGCTCAACCAGTCGCTGGTCGGCGGCGATGAAGGCCAGCTTGAGCGATGGATCGCCCACGCCTCGACATTGAGCCGCGTACTGGCGCCGGGCTGCAGCCCGAGTTCGAGATGCAGGGCTCGAACAATATAGACCGGTATTCAGGCCGAATTCCTCCAATTCTCGTTCTATAGGGCCGAAAATCTGCGCCGATCAGGGAGGCGCGAAGTTCCCCCCCCCCCCCCCAAAAAAATCTGATCCGCATGCTCTTCTGGCCGCGGATCATTAGGCGATCTGAGCTTTGGGGTGGGGTTTTAACGAGGGCAAGCTGGCAAGGGCGTTGTGCCGCACAATGCGAAACAGCCTTCGATTGACGAAACGAAAGAGGATGATGCCCTTCACCGCCATCGAACTGAAAAGACAGTCCAAGCGCTGGATCTCGGCGTAAATCGGCGCCTTATTGCATTAAATCCGATGAGGTGCGCTTCTACACTCAGCAATCGTTCAAATCGAGGGAGAGCAATATGGCAGGCAGGTCACCTACGCCGGATAGTCGAGGGGCTGAACCGGGGAGACTTCAGCCATCGACGGACCGAAGTGCGCTAGACATCATGCGTCAGCCGCTCCACGGGACGTGTGTCGTTGACCTCACGCACGTTCTCGCAGGGCCTTTTTGCACCACCGTCTTGGCGGATCTGGGGGCAGAAGTTATAAAGGTTGAGAGACTCGGTGTTGGTGATATGGGCCGTAAGGTCGATCCCTTCCGCAATGGCGAGAGCTATCACTTTGCCGGTCTGCATCGGAATAAGCGGGCTTTAGCCCTCGACCTCAAGCGCGATGCGGCCAAGCATATCCTGGAACAGCTGATAGTGCGAGCAGACGTTCTGGTGGAGAATTTCCGTCCGGGTACGCTCGAATCGCTTGGCTTCGGCTATGAACGCCTTCGCGAACTCAATCCTAAGCTTATCATTTGCTCTATCTCAGGGTTTGGGCAGAGTGGACCCTTGCGGGATCAGGCGGCGTTCGATTTGGTTGCGCAGGCGATAACGGGGATCATGAGCCTGACCGGCGAGCCGGGACGACCGCCCGTCCGAGCCGGTGTGCCAATCGGGGATATTCTTGCTGGCATCTACGGCGCTGCTGCGATTGCATCCGCCCTGATCGGCCGCACGAAATCCGGCCGCGGGTGCGTCATTGATCTCAGCATGTTCGATTCCCTCCTCTCGACGCTCACGTATTTCGCTGGCCGCTATTTGGCTGACGGTGATCTCTTGCCGCCGGTGGGCTCCGGCGATCCGAAGGCGGTCCCCTACGGTGCCTTTCCGGCGGCCGACGGCTACATCGCTATTGGGGTGTATGGTGATCACTTCTGGCCGCTTTTGTGCCGCGCTATCGAGCGGCCAGATCTTGCCGCAGATGCGCAGCTGGCCAAGGCCGCTGCTCGTGTCGAGCGACGAGAGGAGATTGAATCAATGCTTGTCGAGCGTCTAAAGAGCAAGACGGTCGCGAAATGGTGCGAGATCTTTGCGACCGCGGGTATTCCGAACGCTCCGGTTCTTAGCGTTGGAGCCGCGCTGGATCATCCGCACACACTCGCGCGTCGCCTAATCCTCGAGTTTGAGCATCAGAAGTGCGGGACGGTTCGGACGGTCGGTAGCCCTATCAACATCGATGGCGAGCCCCTTACGGTATCTGCGAAGCCCGGTCCCATGCTGGGCGAGCATACGGAGCAGGTGCTTTCAGAACTCGGATACGACGCCGCATCGATCGTCCGCCTCCGTAGCGAGGGTTCCATCGGTCCGTGAGAGCGATTCGCCCGCTGTTTCCGGGGCAGGAGGGCGAAATATGCGTGGCTCGATGCCTAAGGCGGTAATCGAGCTGCGCGACCCCGCGCATCGCAAACCAGAGCTCTCCGACGCCAACCAAGAGCGGGCGGCTGTAGTACTTCGTATTAACCGAAGTTGTCGATCGCGGTACCGCGGATCCAAGCGACGTTGGAGAGCCGTATCGTTCACAGTTCGATGCGACATGCACACCTGACAAGCCCGCGTGAATATGCCGGTCAAGAGCCGGTGCGAAGTCGCCTTAGCTGCCTGCTCAGCGGAGTTCGGCAGTGGGCCGCCAATTCCGCTTCAGCAATTGCATGACTGATTGTACACTTGCGCCCTTTAACCAAGACGAAGCGCCCTCACTTCGCAGAATTTCTCTAATTGGGCTTCATTTGTGCTGCTTTTTCCTCCTCAATACCGATTACATTCATCGTTTATAGTGTGACTGACCGAGTCAGGCTGGCCCTAGCGGAGTTCAGCTGTACGACAAGCATTTGTCGGCGAGAGCGCCGAAGACAGGAGAAGTTAATGGAACTCAAACGTAGAGAGCTCCTGCAAGGGGCGGCCGCGCTTGGCGTTGTCGCATCCTTGCCCTTCGCGCCTGAGGCACGGGCGAAAGAAATGCTCACAGTCGTGGAGTGGGGGCCGCCGTATATCGAAGGATCGAAGAAGGTTGCGGCAAAATGGGACAAGGCGGACATCGCCTGGGAGCTGCATGCCGGCGGAGCTGCAGCTATCCTCGGTAAGCTCAAGGCGACATGGCCCAATTCGCCCTACGACCTTGTCGACAACTGGTCGCCTATTTTCTACTCCATGGTCAAAGAGGGATGGGCAGAGACGGTCACCTTGGCTGACGTGCCGAGCCTCGCGGACGTGCCAGAGAAATTCCTGACGAAGGACGATAAGGGCAACATAAAGAATGTCCCGCGTTCGCTGAATACCAGCTTCTTTTTTGTGCGCACCGACCAGTGCCCCATTGAAATCAAGATCATCGAAGATTTGCTAAATCCCAAACTAAAGGGTCTGATCTCGTGGCCGAGCCCAATCATGCAGACGAACATGCAGACAGTGGCGCTGGCCTTGGCTCGTGGCGGGAACGAACGCAACCTCGATCCCGGCTGGAAGTTTCTCGAGGAACTGGCCACATCTGGCAATATCGGCCGAGTCTACCAGACGAACACTGACATCATCAATTCGATGACGACCGGCGAGACGTGCATCACCTTCGCTTCTCAAGCTAGCTTTGGTACCCTTGCTAAAACCGTGCCCGTCAAACCGTTGACGAAGGTGGACCCTTCGCTGAAGGCTGCTGTCTATGTCGAGGGTTGGGTGATCATGGCGAACTCGAAGAAGAAGAAAGCCGCCATGGAATTCGCCAATTTCATGGTAAGCAGGGACAGCTCCCAGCTGTTTCACCAATATGTCGGCAATGTTCCGGCCAACCAGAAAGCAAAACCTGGCTCGAACGTAGTCCATGTCCAGTTTACGCCAGAGGAGTTCGACAAATTCGCCTATTTACCGGACTGGGCCTATATGTCCACGCAACTGGACGCTTGGGTCAAGAAGTTCGAGCAGGAGATCGCACCGAAGATTTAGCGCGCCCCGCATCCATTGGGAGCAGCCCATGGTCGGTGCTCCCACTATTTAGTCTCGTGACAAGCGCCTCGTCGTCACGAGGCATCAAGCGCGCCAGCTACGTGAAGACTTGCGCACGTTCGATGCGTCCATCCCTCCGGCCTACCGCGAGAACGTTGCCGCTCAACGGCTCGCCGTTTTGAAATTGGTCAAACCAGAGTAATGCGCCTGAACTTTCGCGCGCCTCCTGCTCAGTTCTGCATAAATAGCTGGTCTCTTCGCAGGGTTTCATCGCTCTGGCCGCGCTCTATGCTGTCTTTCCACGTTGTCGCCAGCCTATATCTTTCCCGGCAGGGCAGACAGAGGCTGCATAGGAGAGTTTGGACAACGCGCATTATGGATCTGCCGAAAATGTCGCGCATCGAATCGGGATTGCTATCGTTATGGGCATTGTGCAGGACAAAGTTGTCGTCGTCACGGGGGCAGGGCGCGGCATCGGGCGTGACATGGCACTCGCGATGGCGCGCGAGGGTGCGAAGGTGGTCGCAAATGACATCGGCACGTCCGTCGCGGGGGAGGGCCAGAACGAAGGCCCGGCGCAATCGGTCGTAAACGGGATCAGGGCGCTCGGTGGGCAGGCAGTCGCTAGCACCGACAGCGTATCCGAACAAGCTAGCGCTGCGCGCATCGTGGCGACCGCGCTGGACGCGTTCGGGCGCATCGATGTGATCGTGAACAATGCCGGCATCCTGCGCGACCGTTTCTTTCACAAGATGAACGCGGAAGAATGGGATTCCGTCATTAAAGTGCACCTGTACGGCACCTTCTACGTTAGCCGCGCCGCCGCGCCCCATTTCAAGGAGCAAGAGTCCGGCTGCTACATCCACATGACCTCAACCTCCGGGCTAGTTGGCAACTTCGGCCAGGCGAACTACGCGGCCGCGAAGCTCGGCATCGCAGCGCTGTCCAAGTCGATCGCGCTCGACATGCAGAAATTCAATGTGCGCTCTAATTGCATCTCGCCGTTCGCGTGGAGCCGCATGATCGGCTCGATCCCGACTGAGACGCTCGAGGAGCAGGCTCGAGTCGAGCGCCTGAAACAGTTGACGCCCGCAAAGATCGCGCCCCTTGCGGTGTGCCTCGCGAGCGACGCGGCAAAGGACGTCACGGGCCAGATCTTTGCGGTGCGCAACAACGAGATCTTCCTGATTAGCCAACCGCGTCCTGTGCGCTCGGTCCATCGCAGCGAAGGCTGGACGCCACAAACCGTCGCCCTGCAGGCGTTGCCAGCGTTGAAGGCGAGCTTCTATGGGTTGGAACGCTCAGCCGACGTGTTCTGTTGGGACCCGATCTGAGGGCTTCCATGATTGAACCTAAAAAGCATCGGAGCCTCTTACTAGTTCAAGTAGCGGCCTCCCCCGAATGCACTTGCTGAAGTCGCGCATCGTGACCTTGTAGTTACCTAGGTGAACTCGATGGCGGTTGCCAATCTGCGCAAATCAACTCAGTGCTAACTGCGCGGCTCGTAGCCTTGGCGCTAAGTCGCTGAACAACGCCGATTTCCGCGTAGATGCGGACCCGCCCAATGTGCTAGGACGATAGCTCGATGATTTTCGTGCCGAAAGGAAGGTGCGAACTAAGCCGCTCGATCATTGCGCCTGACCTTGCCCCCAAGTTTTATCCAGTCCTGAGTTCGCTCGGGCCATTGGATTTGCCCGGTTGGGCGGTGGGAGCGGCGGGAGCTGGCTCGGAGCCATCGGCATAGCGCAGCGCCAGATCCCGGCGCGGGTGATAGGTGAAGGCGAACTCGGAGGGCGTTTTCCAT